>JBLIDR010000001.1:0-23263 GCA_047632655.1 Francisellaceae bacterium
TTATTGAAGTAAAAGACGAGCTAGAGCCAGGCTCTAGCTATATACCGCTTCAGTTAAATCAACCACATCAGCAGTCGGAGCATTACGCTTTACTGATTCAATTCCGTTATCACGGCCTTGGGTTGAAACATACATTTCACTCGTACCAATTACTTGACCATTGTGAGCTGACTTTAAATTGAAATAGTGCTGACCATTATTGGCCGGTAGTCGATCATAGTTAGCATCAGTTGGTGAGTTAGCCTTAACGGACGAAATGCCATTTTTACAATTAGCTTTGGCGATATAGCCTTCACTGCCTAGGATAATTTCCCCATTGGTAGCTTTAAGGCGGAAGTAGAAGTTGTTATTAGCAACGCTTTTAAATATTTCAAATTTACTATTATTCATTTTAATAAGCCTTATCTGTAAAAGTTAAGCCAGTTAACCAGATACTAAAGTAATAACTGCTGACAGGATTAAATATAACAGGTGTATTCTGTCGGAGTCAAGCCAGTTAAGCAGATTTATTTCACTTTATTGCTTTATAAACGAATTCTATACCGCCAGACTCTGCGACTTGTTCAAAACGGGATATATAGCCCTTAGTGTAAAGCTTTTTCAGCTTACTACTGGCATTAGGAACATTAATATTCAATGTTTCAGCGATACTTGCGGCAGTTACTTCACTATCCTCCATGATCACTTTAATCACACTAGAAAGGCTAGCTCCAGGATTATTTCCAAGAATCCTATATTGATCACCTGTCCATAGTACAATTGGTTGTTCTTTAAATTCAGCTGCCAAGTTCCAGTTAAACCACATATCCGGAGACATGTTTCCGCTGACGAAGAACCATTTGCCTTCATCGCGAAACTGTTTTGCTACTGATAGAATACTTTCGCGAGGGAATGAGGCGTCAGAATTAGTTATACCTTCCAAAGAAATTTCAAAGATGTTTTCATTGAAATTAGTAGAAACAATATCTAATAATTTTTGATAAACTTTTTTCCCTTCATCGGTTCCGTGTGCATCAGCTCTATTAGTTAGATCTAGAAGTTTTATTTTCATGTTGACATCCACTATTTCTGGTTCACTGTCTTAACTTAAGCAGCTAAGTCTAAATTATTCAATAGAAAAGTCAAAACAAATGTTGGTTCCTGGGATTGATTTTAATCCCTCACTTGATTGATTAAGTACCAAATGGTCATCTTTCCATTTTAATTCTATAGAGAAATTTTGTTGACGTATCGTTATGTTTGCGTTCATATCTCGTGCCTTTGCAGCACCTATATATAGACCAATTCCATGGCCAGAATCAGTTATAGGATCGTGCC
The DNA here is from genome assembly GCA_047632655.1 of Francisellaceae bacterium. Taxonomy (GTDB): domain Bacteria; phylum Pseudomonadota; class Gammaproteobacteria; order Francisellales; family Francisellaceae; genus CAJXRW01. The sequence goes on from JBLIDR010000001.1 coordinate 1,318, forward strand.
TAGTAATTCGACCAACTGAGAATGCTTTCATAATTAATTCAATATCGGTTAAATTTATATATTTCTTTAACTCAGGATTTTTATTTAAAGCAGGTCTTAGTGTGCTACAAATACCCTGTCCGCAATCAGATATTACGATTTGGGTGTAAGTCACGTTATTGCTCCTACTATACGTTTGACAAGCTGCAAATGCGGGTAAGGTAGTCGTTTTCAGATCGAATACATGGTCGTATACATTGTTATATATTTCAGCAATAAAAGTAAATATTGCTTCATATTCATTATCTAAAAAGTTAGTTAGACTATCGAACAGTAGTTTTGGTACTTCATCTTGCCTTTTGTCAGAATCTAACTTTCTAAACTCTACTAAAGTTAAAGCATTCCCTTCGTGTTGATTAGCTAAATTAGTTTTAGGCCTATTGGGTATTATAACTACATCTTTATGTAGTACACGATAGAATCCAGCTCTATTTAAGTAAGATCTTGCCTCTGGGGAGAGTGATAGATCTATTGTTACTTTTCGGTCAGATTTGGCAATTTGATTAACTAAAGATAAAAGCCTAGCGATGGTATCCATCATGAGACTAGTTTTTTTTGAAAATACTACTGTTAAATCAGCGTCACAGATTCCCGTGTAGTCAGAAGAACTAAGTAACCTTTCAAATGTTTCAGAATTAATCCATTTAGATGGCAATTCAATTTCAACTAAAGAACATCCACCAGAATAATGCCAACCGAATGTTTCTGTATCCTTCATTAAACAGTCGTAATGTTGAATATGTTGGTTTATTTTCTTTCGGGTAACACCTAGAAGTTTACCTATTTCTCTTGCCGTAATACCTGGTGTTTCTTTGACGCAATCTATTATTTTTTCCTTCATGTTATTACTGCTTTCCCTAAATAGATTAATTGGTCTTGTATTAATGATTTAATGGGGTTAATCCAATTAAATATCAAGATAATAGCTAACATTAACAAATTTAAAAGCAATAATACTACATCCCCAAAAATTCGGTGTATTTATGAAATGTTTTTCACCTGGAAAAGGTATTTATTAACAACCTGGCTCCTAACTTTATCCATAAAATAACCAATGTTCTGAACTTGCATTATTATAAGAATGTACGTTATATGAACAAATGATATAAAAAATCATTAAACTAAAAAATATTTTTCATCTTTTTATCTATCAAATTTTAAGTAAAAAATAAATTCAGCATTGAAGTTAAAAAGAGAACCTAACCCCTAATTATTCAATGAATTATCGAAAGTAACAACAACATTCATCAATGTTATCCTGTCATATTATATCACAATAAACCCTTTTAAATCATGATCTTATATTTAAAGTCCTATTGACACCCCCCCACTATTAAATGATAAGTTTAAATTTATCTAAGGTGTAGGAAGTGAAGTAAATGAAATATAAAGTTCAACAATTTGCATTTGAGTCTGGGGAGCGATATGCATTATTGATAAATACTCAAACTAATGTTCCGTTTATGCATCAAAACCTCTACGTCACAATTCACCATAGAAACACAGGGGATTCTATTAACACCATGCTTGGCTGTCTAAGTGATTTGAGACTTCTTGACGAAGTTTGCGAATATTTGGATATTAAACTAGAAAAACGTTTTGCTGAGGGAAAATTGTTAACAAAGCCAGAAATGGAGCTTGTTAGTTACTGGACGAAAAAAAAGAAAGTAGCACTCGATAAAGCTCAAAAGGTAAAAGGTGCAGTTAAAACCCAACCTTAAACGACTTGAGTCGAGTAGATATACGGTAGCCATAGACACTGATCTTGTTGAAGTAAATACAACCTATAATCGCTTAACTAATATTATTCTCTATATTTTTTGGCTTGCAAAAAGTCTTGTTCCTTCAAATAAATTAAAGCTGTTAGATGAAATGGAAACATTTTTTAAAACACTTAGGCCAACGAAAAAAACACCAAATAACGACCCTACTTTTTTTAAGTCACTGACAGAAACACAGATGATACGCATATTAGATATTATTCGCCCTGATGCAACAAACAATCCGTGGACAGACGTAGCCACCCGTTACCGAAATCAAATGATTATTAATGTTCTATACGATGTCGGATGCAGAAAGGGAGAGGTACTAACTATAAAAGCAACAGAGATTGAAGGTGGCTCTAATGAATTAAAAATTAGAAGAAGTGCTGATGATCCCGATGATGATAGAAAAGAACAACCCTTAGTGAAAACTTTGGGTCGAGATGTGAGTGTTTCATCGGATGTATTTGAAATGGTTGAAAACTATATCATTAAATATCGCACCGAGGTAAAAGGTGCAGGTAAAAATCCTTTTCTAATACTGAGCCATCAAAATGGCGCAAAAACAGCCAAGGCACTGTCTATTTCAGGGTTAAAGAAAGTATTTGAAACACTCAGTGAAGCAGTCGGGTTTAAAGTAATTCCACATCCGTTAAGACACACATGGAATGATGAGTTTAGTGAAGATATAGAAGATGCTATCGATGCCGGGGAAATTACCGAAGAGGAAGCGGAAGACACGCGCAGTTACCTGATGGGGTGGAAAGAAAATTCAGGCACTGCAAAAACTTATACCAAACGATATCAGAAGAAAAAAAGTTTACGCTTTGCTTTGAAGTTGCAAGAAAAGAAACGGCTTAGGGTAAATAAAGTTATTGGCCAGTATGACGAAGACATTGATTTTTAGGGGCATAGATAAATGAATAATTTGATACAAAGTTTAGAGTTTTCTACTGGAAAAGTTACCAAAAGCATATCTTTTAATGGGTATGAGTTCGACACGGAAGCTGATAGTTGGATTCTAAATAAAAATAATGTGATAAATACAGCTTGTATTGCTTCTTATTCTACTTCAATCCAAGAGGATATTCGGAGCACCCTTACATATTATGCGGAGCAAAAATCAGCAGGATATGTAAATGGCATTCAGAGAGAGTTACAAGCCTATTTAGCAACAGGCGAAACAAAGTTCACAGAGTTTGGGTTACTAGCATTTAAGTCACACCTTGGAAAAAAAAATGAAAAGCGTCTAGCTACATTAAGAACATATTTAAAACAGATGGACTCCCTTGGCAATGATGCTGTCAATGAGGAATGTCTAGAGCTTCTCAATGGTTGGCGACTCTCCGGTGGTGAAAAAGGAATACCTGTGTTATCTCTTTGTCCTGAAGATGGACCATTTAGTGATATTGAGTTTGAAGCGATTTTAAATGGTCTAGATAACGACTATGCAGAAGATAAGCTGAATGATGAAGGCTATTCAATTGCACAGTTATTCGCAGCGACGGGTCGCCGTCCTATTCAACTTGCATCGCTAAAAATTGGTGATCTTCGGGTCGATATAAAGATCCTAGGTACACCCACTTATATTTTAAATATCCCCAGAGCCAAGGTGCGAGGAGGAGGGTTTCGCGCTGCATTCACCGATTTTGCAATAACTGAGAACATAGGACAAGTACTCGAAAAACATATAAAACTAGTTGTAAAAAAAGCGAACAAAGTAATGAGCCGGCAGCTCATTGAAGATGAAGTAGCATTGTTACCACTTTTTCCTGATTACAACGATTTGGCACTACTGAAAGATTTACCGTCAGATGAAGTAATTAATTGGCTTAAAAAGGATGTAACTCATATTAAGGTTAGCTCACTTCGTTACAGATTGAATACCGTCATAAACAGCTTAAAAATCACCTCTGAGAGAACGGGGGAGCGTATAAAAGCAAATCCATATAGATTCCGTTATACGCTGGGAACGCGGGCAGCCAGAGAAAATGCAGGGGTGCTTACCATTGCTACATTACTTGATCATTTAGATACCCAACATGCAGGTGTTTATGTTCAAAACCACCCAGACCATGCCGCGACAATCTCAGCCATCATGAACGGGCCGCTAATAAAATACGCTAATGCTTTTCAAGGAAAGATCGTTAAAGGTGAGGCAGAAGCACAGAAGAAATTTGCAGAAGCTAGTCGTATTCGTACCGATGAAAGTCAAGATAACGTTGGTTCATGCGGTACAAGTGCCTTTTGTCGTGATTATGCCCCCATAGCCTGCTATTTATGCAAAAAATTCATGCCTTGGCAGGATGCTCCTCATCATTTGATATTAAGAGATTTAGTAGAAGAACGTGACCGCATCAGTAAAGAAACGGGCGACTTAGCAATTGCTGCTATCAATGACAGAGCAATCATTGCAGTGACACAAGTAATGAAGCAGTGCGATGAGTTAAACAGGGATAAGGAATAGAGCAATGTCTGATTTGATAATTTTTAGGCCTAAATCCGAGATAGATGCCGCACAAAATCTAAAAGACTTTATTGAATTTTCACAAAAGCTTCCACCTTTAAATGAGGAGATGGAATACAAAACTGCTTATTGGAAGAGGTCAGCTAATTTTATAAAGTTCGGTGTGTCATCAAGGAATAGGGAAGAAATTAATCAACTTGACCAGTCTATCATGCCTTTTGCTAAAGCGTATCTGACATATAGCCAAACACACAACCCAACAAAGAATCCAAATGAAATGAAAGCATTGCGTGGTCTTGAAGCTGCAATGTTGAAAAGCCATGGTACGGTTGAAATTACACAAGTTAATCCAGCGGTACTGGATAATGCAGCTCAGTCTGTTAGAGAAGCTATTAAAGGTTCTGCATATCATGGCGGAAGCCATCTAGTGAAGCTTCAAAAGTTTCTAGTCAAAAAACACATAATTCCCAAGTTCACTTGGCTAAATCCAATTGAACGTGCTTTAGATGTAGTTGATAAAGTTGGCGAAGAAGGGACTGCGAATCGGGAAAAAAAACTACCGGATGAAGATGCTTTAATGGCTCTCTCTGAGATATTCAATTTTGGTGAAAGCAACTTGTCAAAACGAGATGTTTTTACAACTTCAGGCATGCCTATACTGCTTTGTGCTCCAGCCAGAGGAAGTGAACTCTTTTACCTAAAAACGGATTGTTTGCACTACGATAAAGACTCAAAGGGAAACCCAGCAGTGGGTTTTAGATGGTATTCAGGAAAGGGTTATGGTCATGAGGTGGAATGGATACCTGATGTTATGGTGCCAGTTGCAGAGAAAGCGGTAGCAAGGATAAATGACATGAGTAAAACCGCTCGTGAATGGGCTGAAAAAATGGAGCAGGTTGTTGAGGCGGTAGATTCTGGAAAAACGCCTTTATTTCCGCGCCATGAAAACTGTCCTGACGTAGTATCCGACTACACGTTGTTGACCTTAGTTCAAACCGCTAATGCTATGGGCTATGCTAAAAACTCTGAAGGCGAATTAGAAACTAAATCTTATGTAGACAATGCAAGAGCTTTTTTGAAGAAAAGAGGTATTTTTGAGAAGAGATGGAAAGCTAATGATAAGAAATATTGCTTGCATGACTTGATCCCTAAATTAATAGAACGTTTACCAAAGGGGTTTCCTTATGTGCCATATGAAAAAGGGGAGGATGTAAAAGTTAAATGGTCTCAAGCATTGTTTTGCTTACATGCCAATGAACTAGATACTAAAAAGAAAACGATTGTGACAGAGCTCTGGATGCCAGACATTAATACCTTGAATGAAGATTTAGCCAAAACGAAGAAAAATAACAAGAAAGGTGAATTGGCAAGTATTAAATCGCTATTCGAACGTCATAACTATCCCTCTAGTTATTCAATGACCTCACATCAATTGCGTCACATGCTCACTACCATTGGCAAAGTCAATGGTATGAAAGACCAAGTCTTAAGTAAGTGGGCAGCTCGAGCCGACGAGAAACATAATCGTGTATATAACCATAAGACTCCTCAACAATATAAAGAAACAGCCGCGCTAATCCAACATAAAAAAAATAGCGCTAATGATTTGGGGTTACGTGAATTTGAAATTAGTACACCGGAAACGTTGCAAGAGATCAATTCTCGATCTGTTCAGACAGCCCATGTAACGTATTATGGTGCTTGTGTTCATAACTACATGATGTCTCCATGCTCGAAACATAGGGACTGCATCAATTGTGAAGAACAAATGTGCGTCAAAGGTGATGAAGTAAAACTGGCAAGACTCAAAAAGCGGCTTGAACGTGAAAAGATGCTCATTGAGGGTGATAAAAATGCAGTAGAAGACGGTTTACTTAATGCTGATCGGCATTATCAGAAGCGCCTTATTACAATACGAAGGTGTGAAGAATTAATTGAAATACTAAGTGATGAAAACGTGCCAGATGGTTCAGTGGTGAAATTATCTATGACAAGTGTATCCCACCTTGATCAAGTGATGGATAAAAACCATAAAAAAAGGTTGCCTAAAATAGAGAAACATAAAAAAGAACAATCTTCCATATCAACCAAAAAACCTAGAGCACTGGCAAATTATAAACGAAATAGAAGGTATAACTGATGGCGAAACATCTTACCGATATAGATATTCGTAATATCGTGTCACTGCTGGATGGTTGGGATAATAATAGCAAACTTACTTGGGATAACTTGCGTAAATTGGCTTTTAAAAGATTCAAAATAGCACCAACAAGACCTACCATCCAGAAACCTACGCGGATAAAAAAAGCGTATAAAGACAAAAAAAAAGCATTCAAATTAGGTCAAATAAAACCGAAATTACCAGCTTCACTTAGTATTGCCGCCAAATGCATCGAGAAATTAGAAAACCAAAATACTCGATTGGAGAACGAGCAAAAATCTTTACTTGCTCAGTTTTCCGTGTGGCAATACAACGCTTATGCAAACGGAATGACAGTTGAGCAACTTAACAGAGCGATGCCTGAAAAAAATACAAAATAAATGATAACCCTGAATGGAGATGACAATGGCTACTGAATTAAATCATATCGCACAAAAAGTACTGAATATCTTTCTTGAAGTGAAGAATGTGTCTGATGAATATTACGAAGCTAAAGAGTTTCATTTATCAGAGTGTCAAAATTCATATGAAGCTCTTTATTATTCAAGAAAACTACTTGGTAAAAATAGAGAGAAATTTGCAGAAGAGATAGGTGTTTCTGTTAGTGATCTTGAAGCAACATATCGAGTTTTGCATGATCTTTAGCTGCAAATTAGATAGCTAAATGAAAGTTTAATACCCTAATTAGAATATGAATAAGTTTGCTATTTAACTTAATAAATTTGACTAAATGAGGAATAAAAATGAATAAGGCACTTTACATACCTATAACTTCAGAAGAAGTCCAGGAAGTTGAAGGTTTACTATTTACACAGTGTGGAACTCAAATGAAAAATGTTTGGTTATTAGGGGTAATTATAGGTTGTCGTATCAATGAGTTGCTACGCATGAAATTTTCAGATATTCATGGTGATTTAATACAAGTAATGCGTACAAGAGCTCATCATACAAGCAATTTTAATTATTATCTTACACCTGCAGCTAAAAAAATAATTCTGAATATAAGCAAAGAGAACCCGAAGGATGAATTTATTTTTCAATCTCATAATAGCCGGGTTATAAAATCTAATGTACCCAAGCCTATATCGAGTCATGCAGTAAATAGAGCTTTTAAGGACGTTGGAGATATATTGAATGTAAATTTGTTGCCCCACTCTATGAGGGCAATTTCAAGGAATAATTTGTTAGTTCATTATAGTTCAGTAAACCTTTATTCGGAGAGTTTTTTTAGTCCAATACAAAGCAATGAATTGAAAATGATTCAGGCAGATAATTAGTTGTTACTTTAACTCTATTTAATATTTGTGCCAATGAGCTGAGCAGTCTATTTAGTTATGAGACTCGGCTCATAGCTTTGTCTAGTTTGGCTTAGTAGATGCTCCCAAGATAATATCAACTAGGCAAAACCACCTTGTTCAATATGTTCTAGATATTCTTTTATCGCTTCAAAATCACCATCATCGACAGCTTCTTGGGCGGTTTTATTAAGTGAGGAAATGGTCTCTGATTCGTACCACTTAAGCGCTGCTTCTTTCGAGCCAGCCCAATCCAGAATGAAACTTAAAATAAATTGTTTTTGTTCTTCTTGAGTCATAACCAAATACTCCTAAATTTTAATATTTTCAAAACCGTACCTGTATTAATCAGCATTTACAGAAATAAAACCTCGACTGATAATACATTGAATTAAAATAATTAACCCCACCATCTGAACTAGCTCTATTTCTGGGAGTGAAAAAATGTCGGGAATGATCCAGTTCCAAAGAAAATACGAAGGAATAACGGAAATCACTAAATTCAAAATTTTAACCGGTAAAGTTAGTAAAATCACTTCATATAGTTTCATTTTAAATCTCTAACTTTGATTGTGAGCTGCGAAAAATAGCATTTATCGGGAAGCTTCAATTCATAACGCCGCATCATAATAATTACCTCAATTCACTCAGACCCAAAGCAATAGACTCTTGCTGAAATCGACCAAAAACATTAACGACTTTCTCATAAGAACTTGTTAAAAAATGTTCTTCAACAATGTCACTAGTTGTTTCAATGGCTTGATGATCAATAACAGTATCAAATCCACTGAGCTCCAGTTCTGCTTTAGGGCTAACTTTGTTTGCCTTGTCGAATATAACAGTGCCTGCAACTTCACCATCAAAATCATTTTCAACACTAGCTTCCATTTTCTCAAACTTAACAACATCAGCCTCAAACGGCACATCTTGTTTCACTCGATATGCATATTCCAACAACTTAGGCTCAGCAGGCATAAACATAACAGCCTCTTGATTCATTGAACCAGTCATTCTAAGTATTCGACCTAAAATCTGTCGAAAATGCATTTCAGTTTTTATATTGGTGAGGTGACAACAAACCTGCAATCGTGGAATATTAGTTCCCTCACTGATCATGCCTACGGAAATTATCCATTTAGTTTTTGCATGCCTAAAGTTTTGAATAATACTGGTAGGGTCATTTTCTCTGTAAGTAACAACAACGGCATCTTCGTTAAAGCAGGCTTTCATTAACGTTGAAATCTGTCTTGCATGCTCAACAGAAGATGCAACAATTAATCCGGCGGCGTCAGAATTTTTAGCCCTAATTTTATTTAGTTTTTTCTGTGCAGACGAAATTACGTATTTAATTACCTTCTCATTCTCAATAATCTCCTTATACGGAATGATTGATTGCGATAATAAACACTTAAAGCTAGTAAACGTTTTAGTCTCATCGTCATCAACAACAGAAATATTATTGTTATCTACAGCAATTATCTGCGGTATACGGCAAACATCATCTTGAATAGCCTCAGCAAGCCCATAAACGTAATCACATGATATTTTCTTGCTAGGATACATATAATTTGAAAGAACGATAGGAGCAGCGTCTGAGCGCCAGGGTGTACCTGTTAACGCCAATGTATATTTAGCTTTATCTTGAATGTTTAATATTATTTGTTCTCCCCATGCATTCGCATTATCAATATTAGAACCCGCACAATGGTGGATTTCATCAAAGATCACGAATACTCGATACCTATGGAATAGCTGCCAAAAATTATTATCGAGATACTGTAAATTTTGGTAGGTAAGAGAATGTCCTTTAGCTCCCAATAAACCATCGAATCGTTCATTAATTCTCAACTGCAAACTTTCACTGAAATCTTGCGAAACAATGGAAGAAGGTGAGAAACAAATAATTAAATCAATCAGATTGTTTTTTAATAACTGATCAGCTAATTCAGATGCCATCAAGGTTTTGCCTGCGCCAGGTGTTGCTAAGGCTAAAAAGTGGCTCTTACCATTCAAGTATTGTTTTAAAGCTTTATTTATACAGCTAACTTGCCATTGTCTTAATTTCATGTTTTCTCTAATGATTTATCTTGCTTAAGTAAGCCTTCAATGGCTCTAATCTTCCCTAGTATTCTCGTGTTATTGTCTCTAGCTTTATTGTATTGCGGCTGTATCTCATCAACTAACTCAGGGAACTCAGAATAAAGCTCTTTGTATGCTTCAGACTCTCCTATATTCAACAGCAGTTCAGCTTTATAGGTATTCAACTTACCAAGCAGTTGCCCTTGTTTGTCATCATGTTTATTAAGAAAGTTCGTAACTTCACATTTTGCTTTCAATGTTATTGTTTCAACGTCAAAAAAATCTGTCTTACTAAAACGGGTTAACCCCTTTTTTTTGGAGATCAATTTTTTAAGCCAGCCTTTTTTTACCAACTTTAAAAGTTCACCATATATCTTTCGTCGAACAGTCGAAGGCTCCAAAGTAGAGTCACTTTTCAAAGCCAAATAAGCTGACCGGACATCGCTCGTTGTGAAGTGGTCAAAATTTTTCGCGACAATAATTTGAGCAACAAAATGGTCTAATTTCAAAGTGAATCCAGAACAACTTTAAATAATAATGGGTATTATAGGGCGTGGTGCTTTAACCCTCAACATGAAAATCTAATCATTTTGCCTAAAGGAAGAATAAGGTGAGTGATTTAGTAACAGAATTTGGTGAAATGTTGAGAAAAAAGCGCAAAGAATCGGGCTACTCTCAAGAAAACTTTGCCGCCTACGTGGGCATCGAAAGAGGTAATTACGGCAAGATGGAACGAGGCTTAGTTAATATAAAGCTAGAAACGCTTTATAAATTAACCAACGCATTAAATTGTGAATTTGCAGACATAATGCCCTCAAGGCTCAAGCATAAAATTAACCTAGATTAACCTAAACGTATTTAAATACACTTAGCAGCACATTAGTGACAATTTAAATCAAACAAATACAATAACTAAGGTATATTAACCTTAATTATTAATGAAATAACAACACACTATTGAGTCGCCTTCATATTTAATAGTTATAACTCAATAGCTAACAAGGACTTTCCCAACATGTTTGAACAAGTATTTAAGAACGTCGACGACATCTTCCACAAAGACGCAGGTTGCTCCTCTGAGCTAGATTACACCGAACAATCATCATGGATGTTGTTTTTAAAGTACCTCGACGACCTTGAGTTTACCAAGTCGCAAGAAGCTGAAATGATGGCTGAAACCTACGAGTACATCATCGACGAGCAATACCGTTGGAGCCAATGGGCTGCGCCAAAAGATGCAGACGGCAAGTTTGACCACAACAACGCCTTAACGGGTGATGACCTGATGGATTTTGTTGACGGCCAATTATTCCCTTACCTAAAAGGCTTTAAGCAACGTGCGGATAGCGCCAATACCATTGAATACAAAATTGGTGAAATTTTTAGCGAGATAAAAAACAAAATTCAAAGCGGTTATTCACTACGTGACGCCTTGGAAAAGGTTGACTCATTACGTTTTCGCTCACAGCAAGAGAAACACGAACTAAGTCACTTATATGAAGCCAAAATTAAAAACATGGGTAACGCAGGTCGTAACGGTGGCGAATACTACACACCGCGCCCATTAATTCGCGCCATGATTGATGTTATTCAACCAAAAATTGGTGAAACTATTTATGACGGTGCTGCAGGCTCAGCAGGATTTTTATGTGAAGCCTTTGATTACCTACGCCAAGGTGGTCGTGACAAAACCAAGCTAAGTACCAGTGATTTAGCAACACTGCAAAACGACACCTTTTACGCCAAAGAGAAAAAGTCACTCGCTTACGTGATCGCCATCATGAACATGATTTTACACGGTATCGAAGCGCCTAACGTATTACATACCAATACCTTGTCTGAAAATCTGCAAGACATTCAGCCAAGTAATCAACACAGCATCATACTCGCTAACCCGCCGTTTGGTGGTAAAGAGCGTAAAGAAGTACAAGAGAACTTTCCAATCCAAAGCGGTGAAACTGCCTATTTGTTTTTACAGCATTTTATTAAAATGCTGAAGCCCGGTGGTCGCGCCGCCATTGTCATTTCAAATACGTTTTTAAGTCGTACTGAAAAAGCCCCGGTTGCCCTACGGAAAGAACTACTGGATAGCTGTAATTTACATACCGTACTAGATTGCCCAGGTGGTACGTTTACAGGCGCAGGTGTTAAAACCGTAGTCTTGTTTTTTACCAAAGGCGAACCCACGTTAAATACATGGTTTTACGAATTAAATGTGGGTCGTAACATGGGTAAAACTAACCCATTAAACGACAATGACTTAAAAGAATTTGTTGAGCTACAAAAAACAGCGATCAGTGACAAAGAAAGTGGTGAAACAGATAAGTCATGGTCATTAAGAATAAGTGATATAGACCAAACTACTTATGATTTATCAGTTAAAAACCCTAACGTCGAAGAGGCAGCGCCATTGCGTGAACCTAGTGCAATTATTGAAGAAATCATTGCGCTAGATAAAGAATCAGAAGCAATATTAGCTAAGATTCAGGGACTCATATAATGGAGTGGTCGCGAGTAAAAATAAGTGAATTATGTGAGATTCTAGACAATAAGAGAAAACCTATAACTAAAAAGAACCGTATAGAAGGTCCTTATCCTTATTACGGTGCAACAGGCGTCCTTGATTATGTAGAAGGGTATCTCTTTGACGAAGACTTAGTTCTAATTGGAGAAGATGGTGCTAAATGGGGAGCTGGAGATAACTCTGCTTTTTCTATTGCAGGAAAAACATGGGTTAATAACCATGCTCATGTTGTAAAACCTAATAGAAATAAAATTTTAGATTCATGGTTAATATATTATTTAAATGGTGAAGATTTATCTGATTTTATCACGGGTATGACTGTACCAAAATTGAATCAGGGAAAATTAAAAGAGATAGCTGTCCCACTTCCTCCCATCCCAGAACAAAAACGCATAGTGGCATTGCTCGACACCGTGTTTGCCGATTTAGAACAAACCCGCGCTAAAACCGAACAAAACCTAAAAAATTCCCGCGAGTTATTTGATAGCTATCTACAGCAAGTCTTCAGCTCCAAAGATGACAATATTAAATCTACAGAACTCGGTGAAGTTGTTGATGTATTAACGGACTACCACGCTAATGGCAGCTATAAAGTGTTAAAGCAAAACGTAGAGTTAAGCGAGCAAGAAGGTTTTGCTTGGATGGTTAGAAGTACTGATTTTGAAAAGAAATTTAAAAATAACAAACGCTATATTTCAGAACACGCATACAACTATTTAACCAAAAGTAAGCTCTTTGGCGGAGAGATTATAATGAGTAAAATAGGAAATGCAGGAAAAGTATACCTGATGCCTGCAACTGATAGGGCTTGCTCCTTAGCTATGAACTTATTCTTAATTCGACTAGATGGTACCAAAGCTAATAACGAATATGTGTATCGATATTTAAACTCTAGTAGCGGTAAGGCTCAAATAGCTCCGAGACTCAAGGGTGCAGCGACACAAACTATTACCAAGGACAATGTTAGAAGTCTTTTAATACCTCTACCATCCTTGGTGAAGCAGAAAGAATATATTTTAGCCCTCCAAGAATTGGAGGTTGAAACAAAAGCTTTAGAAACACTATATTTAAGAAAGTTAGATAAGATTGATGAACTAAAAAAATCTATTTTACAAAAAGCCTTTAGTGGTGAATTAACCACAACAGCTAACTAATCACGGTATTAAATTTATAACACAGGTAAGTGTCATGAGTAGAAATGAATCAGAAACCCGCGCTGAATTAATATCGCCTAAATTGGCGTTAGATGGCTGGGGTAAAGCAGGCCATAGCATTATTCGCCGCGAAGTGAGTATTACGGCTGGCCGTATTTTAGGTGGCGGTAAACGCGGTTCAAAACTAAGTGCTGATTATGTCTTAGAGTTTCAAGGCCGAAAGCTCGCGGCGGTTGAGGCCAAACGTGAAAGCTTAGGTTATACCGAAGGTGTGCGCCAAGCCAAAGACTACGCTACACGTTTACAGTGCCGTTTTGCTTACGCCACTAACGGTCATGACATTTACCAAATAGACATGTTAACGGGGGACGAGCAGTTAGTAGACCGTTATTTAAGCCCTGAAGAGATGTGGGCGATTGCGTTTAACGGCGATGACGGTAAAGCTGAGCCTGAGTTCACCAGCACATGGCGTGAAAGCTTTGCAAAAATCCCCTTTGAATGTAAAGGCGACTGGCAACCACGTTATTACCAAGAAAATGCCATTAACCAAGCGCTAGAAGCAATAGCGCAAGGCAAAGACCGTATTCTACTAACCCTTGCCACAGGCACAGGTAAAACCTGTATTGCTTTTCAATTGGCATGGAAGTTATTCCACAGCCGTTGGAGTTTACAAGCAGCGAAAAACCCGAGCAACGCCAAAAAACGCCCCCGTATTTTATTTTTAGCCGACCGCAATGTATTAACCAAACAAGCCTTTAACGACTTTGGTGCTTTTGGTGAAGATGCCGTAGTACGTATTACCCCAAGTGAAATTAAAAAAGCTAAAGGCGTACCTAAAAACGCTAGTATCTTTATGGCGATTTTCCAAACCTTTATGTCGAGCTCAGCGACTGACTCAGCCAGTAACGCTGCGGGGAAAAATGGTGCTGATGCAGCGGAAGAGTTAGAAGATGAAGACTACAGCCTACCTATAGTGACCGACACCAGTAATTGTAACTTCAGACAATACCCAGAAGACTTCTTCGATTTTATTATCATTGACGAATGTCACCGTGGCGGCGCAAACGACGAAAGCTCGTGGCGCGATATTCTTAACTACTTTGCTCCAGCGGTACAACTAGGTTTAACCGCCACACCAAAGCGTACCGACAATGCCGACAGTTACAAATACTTCGGCGACCCTGTTTATAGCTACACCTTAAAACAAGGTATTAACGACGGTTTTTTAACACCATTCAAGGTATATCCCATTGTTGGCACCATGGATGAATACGTTTATACCCCTGGCGATGCAGTAACCTTTAAAGGCGAACCTGAAGCAGGCCGAATATATAAAGAAGGTGACTTCAACCGCATCATCACCATGCCGCAACGCGAACAAAAGCGTGTGCAGTATTGGATGGATCACATAAACCCACATGATAAAACTATCGTGTTTTGTGCCACCCAAGAACACGCAGGCAGAGTGCGCGATTATATTAACCAATACGCCGTTAAAAAGGGGTGGACAACTAATCCAACGTATTGTGTTCGTATTACAGCAAACGATGGTGCCGCAGGTGAAAACGACCTACGCACATTCTGTGATAACGAAAAAACCATACCCACCATATTAACCACGTCACGTAAGTTATCGACAGGCGTAGACGCCCGTAACGTGCGTAATATCGTATTAATGCGCCCATGTAATAACATGATTGAGTTTAAGCAGATTATTGGCCGTGGTACCCGTATGTACGACGGTAAATCATTCTTCACCGTGTACGACTTTGTAAAAGCGCATCATAACTTTTCTGATCCCGAATGGGATGGTGAACCACTCCCTCGCGATGAAAAGCCAGAGGAAGAACCTTGCGATATTTGTAATGACAAAGTATGTACTTGTGTCTGTGAAACATGTGGATTCAATCCATGTAACTGTGTTGATGACACCCCAGACGAACCATGCAACGAATGTAATCAATCTCCTTGTCAGTGCCTTGATGAACCCTGTAATAACTGTGGTGATACACCATGCAGTTGTGATGACGGAGGCGAAGATAAACCTGACAAACCAGAGAAGATATTCATCACCCTTAAAGACGGAAAAGTACGCCAAATTCAGCACATGAAAAGCGTATTGTTTATGGGGCCAGACGGCGACATGCTCACCGCCCACCAGTTCGTAGAACAGTTATTCGGTGAATTACCACGCTTTTTTGGTAACGAAGATGAACTACGCCAAATATGGAGCACCCCAAGCACCCGTGAAAAGCTGTTAGCTGACTTACAATAAGCAGGTTACGACGATGAAAAACTCGATAGCATGAAAGACATTATCGACGCCAAAGACAGCGATGTATACGACCTACTAGCCTTTGTAGCTTACGCCAGAGAAACCCACACCCGTAAAGAGCGTGTCGAAACAGCAAAGCCGGGCATATCAAGTGAGTTCACCAACAAACAAATCGAGTTTATCGAATTCATATTAGATAAATACATAGAAGACGGCGTACAAGAATTAGCAGCCAAAAAAATGCGCAGTTTGGTGGAGCTTAAATACAACACCATCAGTGACGCCGCCGCAGAGTTTGGCTCACCTGCAGCGATACGAGACACGTTTATCGGGTTTCAGAAGTATTTGTATGAATAACAAACAACTTTTAAAGGAAGGAATAATAATATGAATAAAATATATATTGAAGATCATGTAGTACCACAATTGTTTACAACAGCAATTGAGGCTTATGAGTTTATGCATAAGAACCATAAAAAAGGTAAAGGATACGATAAGTTAGAGACCTTTGGTTTGTTATGGGGCTATGTTATTGCAGCTAAAGGGGAGCAACCCGCAAAAGTTGTAGCTACTATGGCTACCGTTGAAACATCAGCTTTGCGTCATAGTGATTGGGTAACACCAGATTTTGCCTCAATTTTAGCTAAAAAAGAATTTTTTGGTAAATACTGGCCAAATGTAGAGTTAGTTGGAACCTTTCATTCTCACCCATATGAAGATTTAGATGACATAAATTCAGTAAAAGGGTGGAGAGCTTCATCTTTTGATGATGAGTATGGTGATACTGATTTTTGGCCTGCTTTTCATAAAGAAATTTCACCAGAACAACCACTTCTAGCGCATATGATTGTTGGCATTACCAAACTGAATAAAAAAGGTTGGGCGTACCCATCAAGACTAAAAGGGAGTGAAGAAAATAAAGGTTATGTATTATCGGCTGATAATAGAAAGTTATGGCTAAGAGGATATGCAACGGTCATGGTTGAGGATATAGAAGATGATTTTTATGAGTTTAGTGATGATATTGAGTTAGATATTCCAGCTCTAGAAGCAAGGTTCCTATAGGAATAGTTATGAGTGAAAGATCCGAGATTGAAGTATTTCAAGAGCTTGAAGGTTTATGTAAGCAACCAGGTATTATTGATGTTGTTGCTTTTTTATGTTTTAAAGATACTTTTATTCATGCCAATGAAGGAAAAATTGATGCAGAGGTAATGGCTCAGCAATATGATCGAAGCAAGCTATCAAGAACTGAATTATCAACACTAGTAGGTCTAGTCTGTAAACATGGATGTATTGAAAAAGATTTAAATATAAAAGAATTAGAGAAGCACGTTAGCCAAATTTACAGCTTGTTTGAAGAGCTTCATTCTACTTTTTACAACCCCATTGATTTTAAAGAATTACTTGAAAACAAAGTCCCGCCGAATGAAATATTTAGCTCAGGGACTTTAATGAGAGAAGCTATTTTTTATGCTGGGGAGGGAGTATATAAACATCAATATAGAGATTTATCTCAAACTAGGTATCGAGCTGATAATGCATGGTTAAACGATAATAAAGGCTTTTTAATAGAGAATGCTGCTGAAGTCATTACGGCAATTGAACAGTTTCAATTAGATAATATTAATATGCTCGTATCTGCTGCGAATAGTTTATATTTTCCAAGCTACTTACCAATCTTTAAATTTACAGCACAAGATCTTGTTAACTATTCTACATTGCCATTAGAAGTAATAATGGCTGTTATATCTGCTCTTTCAGCCACCCCTTCCGAGGGAATGACTGAATTTAAAAGCGTAGATGACTTCAATCATAGAAATGCCTTCCCTGTCATTAAACTAGGTGGAAGCGAATTTATTACCCTACAATCTTATAGCTTATGGGAAGCTTTATACGAAAGCCCATTCTTTTGGTTTGGTCAGGATAAGTCATACTCAATAACGGCGAGTGAGCATAGAGGTGAGTTTACCGAAGGCTTTACAGCAGAGCGTTTAGCAACAGTTTTTGGAGAAGAAAATGTTTTTACCAATATTGATGCTTTTGAAGGTAAAAATAAAACAGGTGAGATAGATGTACTTGTTTCATTTGGCCACATAGCATTTGTAATACAAGCTAAATCTAAAAAGCTCACTATATCTGCTCGTAAAGGCAATAGTAATCAATTAAAAAGTGACTTTAAAAAAGCAGTACAAGATGCATACAACCAAGCATTTTCATGTGCGGAGCTACTCCAAAAGCAAGGTGTGATATTTAAGCATGCTAATGGAGAAATATTAGCGTTGGAACAAAATTACAAAATGATTTTTCCTTTTTGTGTTGTATCTGATTATTATCCTGCCCTAGCAAGCCAAGCCCGCCAATTCTTAAAATATGAGGTTACTGAGCAAATACAATTTCCTTATGTTATGGACGTTTCACTTATTGATTTACTAGCTGAAATGCTGGCAACCCCACTGTTTTTTATAGATTATATTAAAAAGAGATGTGACTTTGCGGAGTCTATAATATCTCAGCATGAGCTTACAATATTAGCGACTTACCTTAAGCAAAATTTATATTTTGAAGGTGGTTTTAATATGATCATGTTGGAGGATGATATTTCAGCAGAACTTGAGCTTGCTATGTTAGCTAGAAGAGATGGTTTTGATGCCCCGCAAACACCAGAAGGTATGTTAACAGCTCATGATGACACACATGTAGGAAGCATTTTAAGTGATTTAGAACGCTCACCTGATTACTGCATGTTACAACTAGGGTGTCACCTACTTTCACTGTCCGGTGACACAATAGAACGATACAACGATGAAATTGAGCAATTAATACATCTATATCAAAAGGATGGTAACCACCATGACAGAACTTTTGGTTTTACTGAGGGTAAGTCAGGGTTAACTATTCATTGCAATGATGAAAGTTTATCAACATCATATAAAAAATTAGCTACTCACTGTGAAAAAAGAAAATATACCTGTAAGGCTGATACATGGCTTGGATTATGTTTTTGTCCGATTAGGAAGACATTTAAATTTGCCACCTATCATGAAGCACTATGGGAGCAGTCTGATGAGCTGGATGAAATAGTTAAAGATTTACCTAGAATAGGTAAACAACATCGTATTAA
Organism: Francisellaceae bacterium; assembly: GCA_047632655.1. Lineage (GTDB taxonomy): Bacteria > Pseudomonadota > Gammaproteobacteria > Francisellales > Francisellaceae > CAJXRW01. The sequence continues at coordinate 20,199 of JBLIDR010000001.1, forward strand.
TTATGAAAATGAAAAGCTAGCTGAGAAAAAAACATCTAAAGCTAAGACTACAGTGAAAATTTCTCGTAACAAGCCATGCCCTTGTGGCAGTGGTGAGAAGTATAAGCGTTGTTGTTATTAATCATTTTATACCATTATATATTAGTAAAACTGGTGGTTATATTGCTTCATAAGGGAAACTAAGTTGAATATATCGGCAATACCGAGCGCACAGAAATGGCTAAGTCAATTTCTTCCTCAAGATAAACCAATAGCGGAAAAACTCTTAAATCAACTTGTTTATATTTCAACAGATGATGTCGTTAGTGCATTAGGTGAACATATCAGCGCTCTTATTGTAGAATGTGACAAAGTCGCGATTTTCCCCGTGAGAGAATTGATTCGGCAAAATGAGAGTTATTTTAAACTAGGTGATGACGATGCAATTCCAGTAGTTCAGCCAAATGATATTACTTTAGGAAGCGAGGCATTTGTTTCTAATTTGGTCACCCAGTTAGGTAGAAGAAATAGAGAGAAGGTCATTTCTCCTGAAGGAAATACGCTCAACCCTACCATTAATAACTTGAGAACTGAAAAAGTTGATTCACTGATTTTGGTTGATGACTTAATCGGTTCAGGAAATAGAACTAAAGAGTTTTTAGAATCTGTTTACCAACACCCAACCATAAGAAGTTGGCTGTCGGGGAAGCATCTTGAAATTCATATTGTAAGTTATATGGCGTCAGAGAAAGGTAAGAGGATAGTCGAAAAATGGTGCGCTAAGCATAAAAAAACTACACTCCATGTTCTAAATAAATGCCCTATGTTGAATGTAAATGATGAAGCTCTCATTGATTTGTGCAAAAGGTATGTTGATAAAAAAGAGAAGCTTCCAATTGGTTATGGAAGTAATCCGGTACGAGTGGTTTTCTCCCATTCAGCACCAAACAATTTACCCGCTTTATTATTTAGAGATCGTACAAACCTTAAATCCAAAGATGCTTCTCTCAGACCTCATATTACATCTTGGAAAGCTCTGTTCCCTAGGAGGGCTTTAACAGAAGCATTAAAGACAGAATTGTCTGAAGCAAAGCCGAACACTTCTTTACAGCAACAATTGATAGAATTGTTGATCATTGTTAGTTTGAATCCTGGCATCAACATAAATTTATTAAATCATCATTTCTCCGGCAATGATGGGCAAAAAAATATTTGTAAAGTCAGATGTATAAAGTTTGGTTGGTTACGTGAGATTAATTCACAACTGTTTTTAACTGAAAATGGTGAAAGAGAGTTGATTTTTATAAATAAAAATAAGAACTTAAAAGTTATTGCTAATAATGACAATAACTATTACCCTTCGTGCATGAGTCGGGCCTTGAGCCATCAAGACTAGTGTTAACTATACGGTTTACGTGTAGTGCATTGCAGGGTAGTAACATAGCTTGTAGTGTTCTCATTTAACTATTTGTTAAATGGATTGTGTTATTAGGTTCGCCTTTTAATACAATTTTGCTTTAGGGTTAATTTAAAGTAATGAAAAAGCTCTCGCTTTAATTCGCATCCATGAGTAAAGCAAATTTCGTGCGATGACTTCTTCATTAGCTTTACTCATGCAAGGAATATGAAAGGTAGTTTTATGGCAATAGGACCGGCTCATACATATATAAAGAATGGAACTGAAAAAGGGTTCAAGCAAGAAGAGCTTTTAGCTATCTATAATTCATCACTTGATGTGAAACGTAATTCTCAAACTTATATCCATAGTCTAAATCACCTTTGCCATTATTCTGGCAGTAACTACCGATACCTTCGAAGTGTGATCAGCAGACAAGTTGAATGCTATGATGTTTACCCGATACCTAAAAAAAGTGGCGGCCACAGGTATATATCATCACCAAATGATGAATTAAAAGTAACTCAGCGTTGGCTTAATAAGTATGTTTTGGCCAATATAAAACCTCATTGGCGCTGTTACTCATACCATTCAGAAGCATCCATATATAAATCTGCTAAAGAACATTGTGGCTCTAAATGGCTTATCAAGATGGATATAGAGAATTTTTTTGATTCTGTATCTGAAGTCGTAGTTTATAAAATGTTTAGAGAGCTTGGCTATAAGCCATTATTATCATTTGAGCTATCTAGGATTTGCACAATAGAGCCGGAGTACGTTAATAAAGCAATGGCAGGAAAGTGGGTAAATTACAACACAGGTTCGGATGATCTGCCTTATCAAAGAAAAAACGTTAAGTATTTTGGGCGATTACCCCAAGGTGCTCCCACTAGTCCTGCTATATCAAATATAATATTCACTGATATTGATGAAGAACTTCAAACGTTTTCAGAGAAAAATAACCTAACCTATACTCGATATGCGGATGATATTTGTTTTTCCTCTCATGATAAATCTTTTACAAGAGAGTGTGCAAAGCTAGTAATAGACTTTTGCACTGTTGTATTACGCACTAATGGGTACGCAGCTAAAAAATTAAAAACTAAGGTTATTCCTCCTGGAGTCAGAAAGGTGGTGCTTGGGCTTAATGTTGATCATGATGAGCCTAAACTCACCAAAGCATACAAAAAAAGATTGGAAAGCCATATCAGGGGCATAGAAGAGTTCAATGCAGTTGGCCACGCAGAGCATAAAAAATTCAAATCTGTTTTTGGAATGTTGGAACATGTTCTAGGTTTAATTAATCATGCTAGGTTAGTCGAGTATGGTTATGCTATGAAGTTGCTTAGTAGATATAACATCGCGAAGCAGAAGCAAGGTTTTATGTGAAATATGTGTTTTTTAGTTAGGAATGATTGAGCAACTTTATCAATTTAAAATGTAAAGAATTATAGTGAAAACAGTAGAATCTTTACTAAAAACTTTACATTCCTTATTTATTTCTTTGTAGTACGTTGATTTTTATTGATTATTTGTGTTTATTCTCTTTCAGGGTACACATAACCGTTTTAGCACATAGTTAATTAATAACTGTAAAGTTAAACATTGAAAACTATACAAACCCACTGTTAATAGTGGGTTTTTTATGCGCTAAATATTACTGAATAGCCCCAATTAGTAATATGTTTTT
>JBLIDR010000002.1:0-14240 GCA_047632655.1 Francisellaceae bacterium
AAGCAATGGTGCCTCTAGATACAATAATGCTGGAGAGCCAACATCATCATTAGATTTTTGGGTTATAAATAGCCTAATTCCACAATGTTCCTCAGCAAAGCTTAGAAATGACCTAATTAATGCAACAGGAGCAGTGCAAGTTATGGCTGCTGGAAATGATAGCCATGCTTTAATTAATGATACAAACTCAGGTTGCCCTAATATAAAAGCCATTGTCGTTGAATCAACACAACCTAATAGCGAACTTGCACCATATTCTACACGTTATGATGCTGAAGCAGTTGCGCTCTACGCATATTATGGTGAGGTGTTTCAGGCAGCGTTTGGAGAGGGCGTTGTGCAACCTCAAAGTTTAATTGTTAGAGCTCCAGGTGGCAATACTAGCGAAGTAATCCCTGGAATAGATGGACAATCAGGTGGTGTATTTAGCACTTGGAATTGCCCAACAGAATCAGGGTCAGTATCTCCTACTCCTTATGAAAACGCAGGTTGCTATAATTATTTACAGGGGACCTCAATGGCAACACCTCATGTCTCAGGAATCATTGCCATGATTTATATGCTAGAGCCTAATGCAAATTATGACTATGTTGCAAAAATTTTAGAAAAATCAAAAGGACCAAAAGGCATTTTAAATGCACGTAAAGTTGTAGAAAACGTTATTGCTGATCAAAATAATAATAGTGATAACTCAAATACAGATACAGGTTGGAGTAGTGTTTGGTCATTTCTGTTAACTATTGTCTCATTTGGGCAATCTAATTGAGGTGCAAACAACCAAGCGCTTTTCAGTGGGTCATTGTATCCTATTGGGGACTATAAAGTACTCCCCAATACCCAAACTAGTATTAGCTAAGTAATCGCTTCATGAACCCATCTATATCGTAATCGACGACCCTAATCTCTGAAATCCTTTAGTCGCGTGTAATTATGGCTCTCCGCCCGTTAGTGTGGCTATATAAATCAGGCGCATAAGGTTTACAATGGACTGAAGATTTATCAATGTTCTTGTAATTATTTAACAAAATGGCTAATATCACCTTACCTTTAGACATAAACTCATTAGAAATAACCAATCAAACCCTTGATGACAAAGTGAATAGCATACTTGACGTAGTCAGTAAGTGTAGCAATTCCAAGTACCATAAGTATGGTAAAACCGCGACAAAACGTAACGGTTATAGCTCACCAATTATGGTTCAGCATACTAAAATTCTAGAACGTAATGGTTAACAACTTAATCTAAAATCTTAGTACATTCCATCGCTACCCTTATAAAAATAATCTCGTCAAATACATTTAATTTTAGGTTAATTCTTTATTATAGAATAACATGTCAATAATAACGATTAATAGCATAGTTAGGTCGTATGAAAAAAAATATCGTAATTGTTGGTGGAGGCGCTGGCGGCATGGAGCTAGCAACCTCTCTAGGTAAAAAGTTAGGTAAAAAGAACAAAGCTAATATTATACTTATTGACAAATCACTTACGCACGTATGGAAACCACTATTCCATGAAATAGCAGCTGGGACATTGAATAACTTAGCTGATGAGATAAATTATTTATCTCATTCTCAATATAATGGCTACAGGTTTCAATTAGGCCAGTTAACGCATATTGAACGCATTAATAAATATATAAGACTAGAGAATCCATTTGATAACGAGGGCAAAGAAAGTATTGAGATAAAATATGATAGTTTAATATTATCTTTTGGTGGCGTCTCAAATAATTTTAATACTCTAGGTGCTGATAAAAATTGTTTTACACTTGATTCACTTGAGGAAGCTAAGAGAATCCATAAACAGTTACTAACTGGAATCATTAACGATCAATATTCAAAAGAGACTAAAATATTTAATGTTGTAATTATTGGCGGTGGTGCAACCGGGATTGAGTTTGCAGCAGAATTACATTTTGCCTCACAACAACTGGATAAAATATATAAGGGAAAACAAGAAAATAGATTACAAATCACTGTAGTTGAAGCAGCTGACAGGGTGTTATCAACATTACCTGAGAGAGTTTCTAATTTAACAATCAAAAAATTAAATGATTATGGGATTTCAATTTTAACCACTAACCTGGTAAAAAGCGTAGAGCCAAATGGTTTAACAACTTCTAACGGAAATTTTATTGAATCAGATTTAACCGTATGGGCTGCCGGAGTTAAAGGGCATTATGTAGTTAACAACCTTTGTGACTTTGAATTAACCAATACAAATCTAATTAAAGTGAAACCCTCATTACAAACAACTGTCGATGATTCTATTTTTGCAATGGGTGATTGCGCTGCCTGCCAAATGCTTGACTCTTCAAGCTTAGTTCCAGCAAAAGCTCAATCAGCACATCAACAAGCAGAGTTTTTAAAAAAAGTTATTCCTCTATATATAAATAACTCTCCTTTACCTAAATTTAAATATAAAGACCAAGGATCACTAGTCTCACTTAGTCACAATAATACAATTGGTGTATTAATGGGAAAACTGCATAAAAACTTATTAATTGAAGGGTGGTTTGCACGAGTAGGTTATCTAATGCTTTATAAACTACATCAAGCAAAATTATTTGGTTGGTATAATGTCACTTTATTTTCAATTGGTAACTTTTTCATGAAACACGTCCGCTCTAAAGTAAAATTACATTAAAATAATATCTATAGGAAACGCCATGAGCCTTTTTAAAAAAATACAAAAAGCTAACGAATTGATAAAACCATACATATATGAAACCCCCTTAGAGAAAAGCATTCTAATTTCTAACGAATATAGTACAAATGTTTTCTTAAAGTGCGAACATTTGCAAAAAACTGGATCGTTTAAGTTTCGTGGAGCACTAAATAAAATACTTTCTTTATCAGATTCAGAAAAACAAAAAGGAGTCATTGCGGCCTCATCAGGAAACCACGGACAAGGAGTTGCTTTAGCTGCTCACATAATGCAAGTTTCAGCAACCATATATGTTCCAGAAGATGCCTCACAAATTAAGATTGACTTAATTAAAGCGTATGGAGCTAAAGTCAAAATATGTCCGGGTAATTGTCTTAATTCTGAAATAGAAGCTCGCAAAGATGCAGAAAAAAATTCTATTAATTTTATATCCCCATATAACGATCATACTGTAATTGCTGGCCAGGGAACAATTGGCATTGAGCTAATTGAACAATGTCAAAATCTTGATGCTATTTTTATATCAGTCGGTGGAGGTGGCTTAATTTCTGGTATTGCCACATACTTAAAACAGGTCAAACCAAATACCAAAATTATTGCTTGTTGGCCTGAAAACGCACCAACGATGTTTGAATGCATCAAAGCTGGAAAAATTATTGAGGTTGAAGAAAAACAAACCTTGTCTGATGGCACAGCCGGTGGTGTAGAACCAGGCGCAATAACGCTTCCAATTTGCTCTGACCTTATAGATGATTTTTCGCTTGTTAGTGAAAATGAAATTAAGTCAGCGATGAAACTTTTAGCCAAAAATGAACGTTTTATTATTGAAGGCGCTGCTGGTGTTGCTATGGCTGGTTTTCTAAAGAATCACGAAAAATTTGAAGGGAAAAATGTTGCTATTGTTCTTTGTGGTAGGAACATTGATTATGAAAAATACATTGAAGCTATTGAAGCTATTGAAGCTATTGAAGCTATTGAAGCTATTGAAGCTATTGAAGATTAAACTGTTTTATATGTGATTATTTAAAACAAGTAATAATCACACTATGAATAAGCTTTAAATTAAAATATTCAGGCAGCCTATATATACCTATCAGGTAAAATCAATTTTTAAACTTCATTTTTTTGGTGATTTCTTATTTCTAAGCATGCTAAATATCATCCAAGAAAACCAACAAGTAAACAGTAAAATAATAAAAAATAGTATGCTAATAGAGGTAATAGGCATAGACCTATATGACTCTTGTAAAAACCTAAAAACTACCATTCCAATTATTGAAAGTTGACGATAACTCATTATTACAATAACGGAAATAAAAATTAAGCAAATACCAAAACCAACTGTTGCATACTCGGCTAAGTATTTAACAAATGCCCGCCAAAAAATATAACCTAATATACCCAGTAAAATACCACTCGCTACATCAATTACTAAATGCTGCTTAACAAACAATGTAGAAACAATAATCAAAAGTGGCAAGGGTATTAACCAGATAAAAATTTTTGGCCAGCGATGTAACAAAACAAACCAACTAAATAAATTCAAGGCTACATGCAGGCTAGGACAATTGTTGTATGATACGTCTGCGGTTTGCTGAAAATAAGTTAACTTAGAAAAACCATCATCCCCGAAGGCATAAGTTTTATGCATGTATATAGGTAAATATTTAAAAAATAAAAAAGCAACTGATAGCATTATAATAAATGTAGTTACACCCCAGAAAAACTCTGATTTTGCTCTTAATAAAAAACAAGGCAGGAAAACAAACAGATAACCTATCATATAAAAAACTATAAAAAACGGGATTAATGGCAAAGCATGATCAACTGCAAAAGTTGCATCAATCGAATCATATGCACTATGGTCTGATCCTGACCATAAATAACCTAATTCGAAATAACTAAAAACTAAGATTGCTACAATAAACTGCCACCAAACTGCAACATAGCATTTTTCTTCTAGGTGTGTTTTTTGCTTATATTTAATATCAGGCATTGGTTAGACATCAATTATTAATACTTTTATTCTAGACGATAATTTATATTTTGAACCTTGAATCATATATCTTTATAATAATTAAATCTGACATTTATCGTTCGGAATAGAGGATATTCGCTGTAACTTATACATACCTATTACAAAAACAAGATAAACAAGTAAGCTGAATAAGAACCATAGAATCGAAATCATTCCAAATAGTAAAGTACCATGCATTAGAGTTACCATTAATGAGTCTTCAAAGAAGAAAAACCATTGGTGGCCAACAGGGAAAATCCAAGTATGCAACTGGTAGAATACCTTCTCTGGACCTATGATAAAAACTGCAATGGTGGCAATGAGGATGACGCAACCTAAATATAAAGCAATTTTACGAAGTTTAGGCACTTTTTTTCTTCTAATTAACCAACCACACAATAATATAAACAAGATCAAAGATGCCAGGCTAAACTTGAACATAATATTTATAATATCAGCTATATCTTGTAAATGCTGGACTTCTGGTTTAGTAAATAACAAATCAAGCCGCTTACCATTTGGGTCATAATAAGTTATTCCAGCAAGTCCATTACCACCATGATGAATTTTAACTATAATTTCAGAGAACAAACGTTCATGCTCTATTTTATTTGTTTGAATGAAATTTTGTTTATTATGATGATTGCGTGGCGCATATTTATTTATGACTTGATCGGTCCCTAAAACTTGATACCAGAATTTATATCCAAAATCTAAAGGAGTTAATGCAAGCCAAGTTAAAAATAAAGCAGTCCACAATCCAGATAAAACCCATAATAATGTTAGGCTTTTATAATAAATATTTAGCAATTTTTCATTTACAACGCTTATTTTTAATAAGTAAATATTCTAAATAAATACACATACATTGCAAACAAATATATATTTTATCTGATAATTACTTTTTTTTCGTAATAGATAAATAGCACTGATCAAAGCACCAGTTATAAATAAAGGCATAAATCAAGAAAAATACGACAAAGCCAATATCGACAAGAAATGCTTCCAAAAGAGTCATATGTAATCCATACGCTACCAAAGGAACAGTAGCAACTAAAAGTCCAACTTCAAATAGCACAGCATGAATAAGTCTAGTAAAGATACTTCTCTTGAAACGGTCTGCTCCTAATTTAAATTCTGCTATATCAAAAATCCAATTATAGATAAAATTCCAAAACATTGCTGACAATGAAATAAGCGCTCCAACAACACCTGTTTGGACTAGGCTTTGATGAAGAACAACCGCGGCAATAGGTGTAAATAATAAAAGCGCGATTACTTCAAAAAAAATCATGTGAACCAGCCTGACTTTAAAAGAAAATCCTTCACGTTTCGCTTCCATAATAACCCCTCAAACAATTATGAAGATGTATAATATCGCGCCATAAATTAAATACAAGTTTTATTTTTTACACACAAAAATATACGCAATGCTCTATACTGAAATTTATATAAACTAGATGGTACTTTAAATGAAGCAATTTTTTTTAACTTTCTTGACAGTAATTATTTTATTACCAATACATAGTTATTCAAAAACAGAAACAGCAATTTTTGCTGGTGGATGTTTTTGGTGTGTAGAATCTGATTTTGATAAAATCCTGGGAGTCATTTCAACCGAGTCAGGTTATGATGGAGGCACGAGTAATGACCCAAGCTATAAAACAGTATCTGCGGGAAAAACAAATTATGCAGAATCAGTTAAAATCACATTTGATTCAGACAAGGTGAGCTATGCCTATTTAGTGAATTATTTCTGGCATCATATTGACCCGACAGTAAGTAACGCTCAGTTTTGTGACCATGGCAAGCAGTACCGTTCAGCCATTTTTTATGAAAATGAATCTCAGAAAATAATCGCACTTAAATCACTTGATATTGTGAAAAAAGAACTTAAAACAATATATACCCAAATCACGACATCAACCAAATTTTATCCAGCAGAGGAATACCACCAAGGCTATTACAAGAAAAATCCACTAAGATATAAATACTATAGATGGAACTGCGGAAGAGATAAAAGAGTTGATGATATTTGGGGTGATATCAACTAATAAATACCATCTGAACTAAAAGATTCAAGCCAAGAAATCTCATCAAACCAATCATATAACTTTAATATCGTTAAATCCTAGTAATTCATATTTATGGTTTTTATATAGACTATACTCAACTTATATAATAAAAATTATAAATCATGAGCAAGGATATAAAAATCATTATCTATTTAAAAAATTTCTTTCATTACTGGATTTGGGTAATTAAAGAATATTGTCAGACTCAATGTACCTTACATGCGGCTTCATTATCCTTTAAAAGCTTGCTAGCAGTCATTCCATTTTTAATGGCATCATTATTAATTTTAAGCAATCTTCCAATGTTTAATAATTGGCAACATGAATTTCAAACATTAATTTTAAATTCAGCAATTCCCAATGTAAACGGTGATGTGATAATCAAATATATCAATCAATTAACTATGAATAGAAATAGCATTCCTATAACAGCTTCAGCTGGTCTATTTGTTGTTATAATGCTAATGTTACGCAACATTGAAGTCGCTTTAAACCAGATTTGGGGTATAAAAAAGCAACGACCTATTATTCGCGCACTTATCACCTATCTAATAGTCATCATAATTTCACCGTTGCTACTATTAACAGGAATGACAGTTAGCACTTATATATTATCAATGCAATGGCTAGATAGCTTCACATACGGATATGCTTTACAACTTCTTGGGTTTTTGCCTATATTATTTAATATGATTGCCTTTGTATGTGTGCAATGGCTACTACCATATAAAAAAATCCCTCTTAAACATGTCATTATAGGAGCTTTATTTTTTGCTATTATGTTTGATATTTTGAAAAATCTATTTGGTCTTTATGTTACTAACTTGCCAACTTATCAAATGATTTATGGTGCTATGGCAATTATTCCATTATTTATGTTGTGGGTAATTACATCTTGGCAGCTTTTTTTATTTTCAGCTATTGTGATTAAAGGCCTTAGCCATTGGAAAATTAAAAGGGAAGAATAACGTTTAGCCTTTAACCGCTCTACTTGCAGTTTCATCCATATACCAAATTAAAGATCCACCTGTTGGATTTATATAATGAGCTGGATATCTTTGAGATTTATGCTTGTCAGTGAATAGATTTTTAATAACTTCTTCTTTAGCTTTACCAGTTACTATAAATATAATTTCTTTAGCATTATTAATCATTTTGTAAGTGATAGAGACTCGAGATTGACTAGTTTCTGGTTGCGTTCCTATTGCTACCCATTTTTGACAATCAACAGATATATCATTAGGAAAAAGTGATGCGGTATGACCATCAGACCCTAAACCTATAATCAAATCATAGATTGGCAAATCATTTTTTAGCTTAATATATTTTTTCATAACTTGTAAATAATCTAAACACGCTTGCTCTGGGCCTAATGCAGTGTTAACGGGATGAATATTTCCTGGTGGTAATAACTCAACCTTATCAAATAGGATTTTCTTTGCTTCTCCATAATTACTATCAAGGCTGTCATAATCCACACACCGCTCATCTCCCCACCAAAAATGTAAGCAAGACCAGTTTATTTTTGTAGCGTAGTTATCAGCTAACATTTGAAAAATAACTTTAGGCGTTGTCCCTCCAGATAAAGAAATATGAGCACACTCTTCTTCTTTACAGCTAAGTGATAACGATAATATCTTTTCACAAACAGCTTGTGATACTTGTTTTATATCCTTATAAACCTTTACATCTTTCATTATTTCTATGCCTAACATTTTTTAGTTTTCAAAAAATTACATGGGTTTCGCCATTTATGACCAAGTTGTTCAAGCAATTCGTCTGATTCATCTGGCCCCCAAGACCCACTCTTGTAAAACTTAATAAAGTCTAATGGTTTTTCATCTATTGATTTAATAATAGGATCCACGATTTCCCAACATGCCTCAACAGCATCATCACGAGAAAATAATGTACTATCACCCATCAAAGCGTCTAAAATTAATCTTTCATAAGCTGGTGGGATTTTCTTCCCTTCAAAATCAGAATAAAAGAAATTCATATCAATTTCCCTTGTGTTGAATCCTGAACCTGGCTCTTTAGCAGCAAAGGTTAATTTAATTCCTTCATCTGGCTGAATACGAATAATCAATTGATTTTTATAAGCATCAGATTCCTGCACCTTTGAGAAAAATGGATGAGGTGTTTGCTTAAAATTTATCACAACTTCAGACACTCTGTTGGCTAAACGTTTCCCTGTGCGTAAATAAAAAGGAATACCATTCCATCTCCAATTATCAACATATAACCTCAATGCTGCAAATGTCTGTGTATTTGACTCGGGAGAAACATTATCTTCAGATCTATATGACACGACCTTCTCGTTATCAACTTCACCCTTTGAATACTGACCAACAACGATATTTTTTTTGATTTCCTCAAAACTAGAAATCTGACGGATTGACTGTAAAACTTTAAGTGTTTCATTGCGTACAGAATAAGCATCCATTGTTGCTGGAGGCTCCATAGCTACAATACCTAGAAGCTGAAGTAAATGATTTTGAATCATATCCCTGATCACACCGCTTTTTTCATAATATCCGCCTCGCCCTTCAATCCCTATTTTTTCGGCTGCTGAAATTTGAATATTTTCAATATGATTGGCATTCCAAAGAGGTTCAAAAATAGAATTAGCAAAGCGAAATACCATTAAATTCTGCACAGTCTCCTTACCAAGATAATGATCAATTCGATATAGTTGAGATTCATTATAATGCTCAAGCAAGTGCTTATTTAATCTTTTAGCAGAGTCCAAATCATGCCCAAATGGTTTTTCAATTATTATTCTTTTGAAACCATTTATCTCTTTATTTAATCCATTTTCAGCTAAATATTTAGGAATTACAAAATATAGGTTTGGTGGCGTTGATAAATAAAATAAAAAATTATGGGCAATCTTAGCTTCATCACATAAAGTGTGTAAACGATCTTTAACAATTTTATATTCAGAGGCCTTTGAGGTATCAATACTTTGGTATCTCAGTAATTTACAAAAATCATTGATTGACTCAGTCTGATCTGAAAATTCATTTAATAGAACTTCTTGCATATTATTTTGATATGTTTCATCAGTATATTTAGTCCTGGATACACCCAAAACTAAATGTTTTTCAGATAATAAACCTTGTTTGAATAAACTATAAATTGCTGGAATAAGTTTTCTTTTAGACAAGTCGCCCGAGGCGCCAAATATTATGATTATATGATTTTCTAATTTATTTTTCATTTTTAATTTCCGTAGATCCTGAGTCAGCACTTGAATCACCACTAAACATATCATAACCACTTTTAAAGAAACTAGAACCTGCATCAACTGTACCAGAAAATGCACCACTAATTAAATCAGAACTTCCAGTGACGCCTTGTTTGATTATGTCAGTTCCAGTATTTACAGTATTTACAGTACCTGAGTATGTATCACCAATTATATTATTACTGTCATCTAATAAATTATGCATAATACCTTCATTATGTTTTTGAATTTTTTTAATTTCTTGTTCTGATAGCGGCTTTAAACTATCAGCACAAAAATTTTTATTGGCATAATATACGCCCTGGCTGGCAAATGCAGCTCCAACAGCGATAAGACCAATTCCTGTTGCCGCTAAAGCAGTCGCCCCAACAACGGTTGCTGCCGTCTTAGCTGTACTATATACGTCAGGAAAAACATATATATTATTAAAATCCCCAACCACTCTAAATGCAGTTGAAAGAGAAGTCAAATTAATATATTTTGCCTCAGGATTCAAAACAATATTAACTTTTTGTCCAGGCAAGTCTATCTCTCCAGAACCTTGAATAATAGCACCTGTCGTATCAATCATAAGAGTATTAATTTTGTAGTCACCTTTCACAATATCAAAGTTACCGATAGCACATTTCAAACTAATACCTGAACGCCAGTCACCACCAGCTAATAATAACAATAACTTACCAATACTCCCACTTGGATTAGCTAATTTTTGCTGTAAATCATCAACTCCAAGTTTTAACTTACCATTTAAAGCCCTCACTAATTGATTTGGTGTCTTGCCTTCTGATTCTCCATACATGTTGAGCATCAACAAACCCTTCTGTATACCATTTAAGGCCGGTACAGCAGAACCTAGTTGTTCCATGTTAAGAGCATCAATATATGTATTTGTCTTTAAATGATAAATTTTTTCCACTTTGTTTAAATTAAAAATAGATTTAACTTTAGTGCCAAATAATTTATCTGCTGTAATACCCACTTTAGTGTGACCTGAAACAAGATTATTTTGCAACTGAACTGAGATCTTTTTTGCCGTATTATTTTTGAAAATCAATTTATCAATAGTTAAATTTAAATCCACAACATACAGATCTAGAAAAGTTGAAATATCTTCATCCATCCAACTTGGTGTTGTAGATTTTTTGTTTAATGCTTTGGCTGCCTTTTTTTCCACTACTTTAGCTGCTTCAGGAGTGTCAGAATTATCTTTTATAATTTTAATCCTCTTTCCTCTATCAACCTTACTGACATAAATACCTTGTTCTTTTCTGGCTTGATCAATTGCTAATTTAATTGCTCTAAGATCAAATATATTACTTTTAAAATTAGCCTTATAATGCGAATCATCTTTATCCAAAGAGATATCTACTTTAGCTTTCAAATCTGTTCCTGAGGCTAAATATGTTATATCTGTATAATAATTATTTTTAACAAAATTATAAGCTAGACTTAGGTCTAAATCTTTTAATACTGGGACAACTCCAATTTCCCAACCACCAATAAATTGATTAACGCCGATTAAACTCTTTGCTTTTAGAGATAATCTACCTTTAATATCTAGTGGCTGATAAGTTCCTGATAAATTCAGATTAGCACCAAGTCCAGCAACATCTGAAACTAAATTCAGTTTAGTTATTTCAGATTTAAGCAAATCTATCTCAGATGAAAAACCAATTTCTGCATTTCTTTCGTTTGAAGAACCAATAATCTTAAGCTCTTTTAAATGAATAATACTGTCCTTAATTAAAAGATCAGAATTTATTTTTATCTCAGTAACAACTGGTAATAAAGGGCTGTAATAAGATAGATCATTGATGTTTCCTTCAGCCTTTAAATTAAATTCTTCACCAGACTTTATGTTACCTTGACCTGAAATTTGTAATTTATCCAACTCACCACTTGTCGCGTTAAGTTTTATCTCCAAAGGTTGTTTTGCTAGATAAAGTCCATAATGGATATGAGACTGATACCTTAGATCATGACCGTTTAAATTAATTACAGAAGGTAATACTGTTAAATCTATAGAACCATTATTGGCCTGGAAATTTATGTCTGTATTTATTTCATTAATGTTATCAAATTTTTGAGGTTCTTTTGGCGACAAGAAATCAAGGTCACTGCCTTTATAAATTATAGTGGATAACTTTATATCAGCCCACTTACCTTTTTCTGTCGGTGAGGAAATTAATCCGCTAAGAGTAACATTCGAATTAGTATCATCATTTATAATTGTTTTTAATTTCATTGTTGTGACTAAAGCTTTAAAATCAATTTCTGCACTGGCATGTGATAATACCGGTTGTTCATTCACGTTAATGTTAACTGGATCAACCACAATTTTAATATGATCAGGCCTATCACCAATTGCTTTAATAATATATTCAAAATCTGTAAGCTGATATGGAAGATTAATATTGAATATTTTAAATAGTTCAGAAAGTTGACTAACAGCACCACTCGCTTTTAGTTGCAGCCATTCATCATTGTTATTAGAAAGAAAAACTGCGTTTGCATTTAAACCTAATACCATTTGTTCTTGGTAATCCACATTGGCTATTACTTTTGTTTTTATAGGTTGGCTTGGTTTAATATCAGCATCAATCCATAAATTAGCAGTAACTGGTTTATCTTTTAAATCTGCTGCAAGCTTGAATGATTCAATTTTGATTTCATCACCCACAATAGTGATATCGCCATTAAGTGTAATATTGGTTAATGGGATATTCTGATTAACCACATATGTCAGATTAGGAATATTTCCATGTATTTGCATACTCAACCATTTATCTTGTGAGTATGGCTTTTTAACTTTTGTTGTTAATGAAAATATTTGCTCTGTATCGTCCTTAATAATTATTTTTGCATTCAATGGATATAAAAATTTAGTGTTAGTAGATTTTGCATTTACTTTAAGTTCAATATTTTTATTTTTATAATTTCCATTCACATCAAATGTTAAATTATCAAGAAAGTTATTTTGATAAATCAAATTGGAAGAAACATTTAATTCTTTAAAATCTAGAGCCCATTCTGGAACTTGACGACCATTAATAGTTTGAAGAAAAGAAGGAATATTTTTGATCTTTAATATGGTACCCAGACTAATCTGAAAAGTGTCTCCCATACTAATATTAGCGTTAGTATTAAAACTATTAACATCAGAAGTAACTCTTAATTTTACATCAAATCCATTATTGTCAAATAAATTATTTATATTGCCCGTATCTCCAATTAAAATATACGGTACATCATTTACGATTAAGTCTACATTAAGGTGATTGTGCCCAAGAGTTTGATCTTTTAAGCTCAATTGGTGAATATGTATATACTCACTCCTGTTATCATTTTGATACGTTATTTTCACATTATGTAATAAAATTTCAGGAATAAATATTTCACTATTACTTTCCTGATTATCTGGTTTCTGATCTACCTCAATTTCTTTTTTTGGTGAATCTTTACTACTTTTTTCATTGACGACACTATTTTCATTTTCATTAAAAAAAATATAATTTTTTTCACCACCTGATTTATCAATAACATCAATTGATACATTCTCTGCAACGATATTGGTTAATTTTATTGTTCCAGCCATAAGGTTAGATAATGATAGGGATATTGCTGCATCATCAAGACTGAACATTTGAGGTTCTTTGGCCCATTTAGGATTTTCTAGTTCAGCATTGTGTATATAAACTGAAAAACCATAAGTAGAATTATATCCAAAAGAGAGACCTTTAGCATTGAAGTTGCGTCCTAGCAAACTGCTAACAGACGAAGAAACTATGCCCATAATAGGCCTAAAGTTCATAGCATTTAAGATTGTTAGCAACAGGACCAATCCTATGATTATGAATAAAACAATAATGGCGATTTTTTTACAAACTCTTTTCAATATCACAGCCTCATGGCAAAAAACATATTGTATAAGTGTAGTGTCTCAAAAGTAACCATGCCATAATATTACAATAATTATGATTCAAGAGTAAATTATATGTCTAGAATTTTTTGTGTAGGTAGAAACTATATTAATCATGCACTTGAGCTTGGCAATTTGGCACCAACTGAACCCATTATTTTCATGAAACCACTATCTAGTTTAGTTAAAAACCCACATAACATAATTTATCCAAAGCATGGAAATGAGCTCCACTATGAAACTGAACTTGTTATTCAAATAGGCAAAGCCGGCAAACCTAAAGACAAAGCAGAAGTGAAAAAATATA
>JBLIDR010000003.1:0-14120 GCA_047632655.1 Francisellaceae bacterium
TGGTCGTAATAATATACCTAAACTAGATGCAATTTTATATAGCTCAAAACCATACCTTTTATCGGTTTTATTTTTAACAATCAAGTCTGCTGCAATCATTCCTCCAATTGATCTAATGTTTTCTAATCGTCCAGTTTTCTGAGCAATATCTTGCATTTTACTTAACAAATGTGCCTGCAAGCATGTTGTCACATACGCTAACGTACCTTCATCTTCCATCACACCCACAACTGAAAGAGCCACTGCCGCAGCTAACGGATTACCACAATAGGTATGTGAATGTAAAAATGCTTTACCTGTTTGATAATCATCATAAAACAGATCATACATTTTCTGATGAGTTAAAACAGCACTAAATGGCATCCACCCTGAGGTCAAACCTTTAGATAGGCAAATAAAATCTGGTAGTGGATTTTCAGCATACTCACAAGCCAACATTTTACCTGTACGCCCAAAACCAGTCATAATTTCATCATAAATTAAATAGACATCATTTTTATTGCACCAAGTGCTAATACGCTGTAAGAAATCTTTACTATAAATTTTCATTCCACCAGCAGCTTGAATAATTGGCTCTAAAATGAGTGCATTAGCTGAATATTTAAGTGGCTCAAGTTGTTTTTCAATTATTGCCCAATATGAACTACAATCTTGCCACAAAGGATCGTCCTCCCCACTAACATAAGGAATATTATCAACGAATTCACAATCAAATAACATGGACTCATAAGGCGCTTTATACAAACCTAGATCACTGACACTCATACAACCTGAAGTTTCACCATGATATCCATTTTTTAAGGCAATAAATTTATTCCTCTGATTTTCGCCTTTAAGTACACGAGCATGCACACACATTTTCAAAGCTATTTCTACTGCACATGAACCATCACCAGCATAAAATACTTTAGTTAAGTGTGGCATCAATTTTGATAACTTTTGAGAAAGTTGATTCAAAACTTTGCTCTGTATATTCGGCATCAACACGTGCTCAAAGGCATTTGCTTGTTCAAATAAAGCCTCTTTTATCTTAGGATGGTTATGCCCTAAAGACTTACACCACCAACTAGATATGGCATCTATAATTTTCTTACCATTAGTTAATTCAATGTAACTACCAGAAGCTGATTTAACTTCAAGAGGTATAAAAGATTCATAATCTTTCATTTGCGAGCAAGGGTACCAAATATTATTATAATCAGGCAACGGCTGCTTAGATTTAGCATGACTCATGTTTTATCCTATCTTATTTACTAACAATCTAGGTATAACCTTGTTAGACAACATTTTCAAGATAGAACTATTTAGTCATGTTATATTTATGTTAAATGATAATTAAAGAGAAGCTTTATTTTTATTTAAAATTTTAATCTTCCACTCCTGTGGCCCTAATGTATGAACTGAAGTACCTTTTGAATCCACAGCAACCGTGACTGGCATATCTTCAACTTCAAATTCATAAATTGCTTCCATACCTAAATCCTCAAAAGCAACGACTTTAGCCTTACGTATAGATTTAGAAATAAGATAAGCTGCTCCACCTACTGCCATCAAATATATCGCTTTATGTTTTTTAATCGATTCAATTGTACTTGGTCCACGTTCAGACTTACCAACCATTCCAACAATACCGATTTCATCAAGCATAAATTCAGTGAATTTATCCATCCTAGTTGCGGTTGTAGGACCGGCTGGACCGACCACCTCACCCCCCACAGGATCAACTGGCCCGACGTAGTAAATAAACTTTCCTTTAAGATCGACAGGAAGCTCTTCGCCATGGCTCACCATTTCAAATATACGCTTATGAGCAGCATCTCGCCCAGTCAAAAGCGTTCCGTTTAATAACAATCTTTGACCTGATTTTAGTGATTGAATCTCATCAGAGGTAATTGTATTCAAATTAATTTTAATTGCACCAGTATCTTGTGTGTCCGTAAACTCCGGCCAATCATCCAAAGAGGGTGGCGCTAATTCAGCTGCTCCAGACCCATCTAGGATAAAATGCACATGACGAGTTGCAGCACAATTTGGAATCATAGCAACTGGTTTACAGGCAGCATGAGTTGGATAGTCATTAATTTTAATATCTAAGACGGTCGTTAAACCGCCCAGACCTTGCGCCCCGATTCCAAGGTTGTTAACCGCATGATAAATTTCTACACGCAATTTTTCAATATGAGTTTCAGGCCCTCGCTCAAGTAATTCGTGCATATCAATTGATTCATTTAAAGATTCTTTAGCAATTTTCATGGATTGCTCAGCTGTACCTCCAATACCAATGCCTAATATCCCTGGTGGGCACCAACCTGCTCCCATTTGAGGTAACATTTCACAGATCCAGTCAGTCACACTATCACTTGGGTTTAAGACTTTAAATTTAGATTTAAATTCAGAACCACCACCCTTAGCAGCCAAGTTAACCTCAACTTTATTACCATGAACTAGCTGGGTATGAACAATAGCTGGCGTATTATCACCTGTGTTTTTACGTTTTCCTTCAGCTGGTGATACCATTGAATTTCTTAAAGGATTATCAACATCAGCATAAGCTCGCCTAACCCCTTCATCTACCATTTCCTGAACTGTTAATTTAGTTGTATCCCATTTCACATCCATCCCAATATCAACAAAAACACAAATCATTCCAGTATCTTGACAAATTGGACGATGATTCATAGCTGACATGCGCGAATTAATTAAAATTTGCTTCATTGCATTTTTAGCTGCTTCTGACTCTTCCTTTTCATAGGCTGCTGTCATCGCTTTAATAAAGTCAGTTGGATGATAATACGAAATGTACTGACAAGCATCTTGAATACTTTGAATTAGATCTTGTGACTTTATGATTGACATTTGATTCCCAATTATAATATTAATAATGAATATTATACAGAAGAATTAGATAACTTGTGAACATATGGAACAAGCAATATAAAATAACAAATAAGAATTCATTGAGAATGATAATTTAAAGTGCCGAATCACCAGCTTCTTCAGTACGAATACGAATGACTTGCTCAATATTAGTGACAAATATCTTACCATCGCCGATTTTACCCGTTTTAGCACTTTCGATGATGCTGTCTATTACTTCTTCAACGAGCTCATCTCTAACGGCGACTTCTAATCTGATTTTAGGGATGAAATCAACAGCATATTCTGCGCCACGGTATAATTCAGTATGCCCTTGCTGATGCCCAAAACCCTTTGCTTCAGTCACCGTAAGACCACCGACCTCAAGTTCGAGCAAACCCTCTCTAACCTCATCCAATTTATATGGTTTAATAAATGCTGTGACTAATTTCACTCATGCCGCCAAATCTGATACATTACTAATCTGTAAATGTAATTATAGCATCTCAGAGGAGAGAAGTATGTTTGACCCCAAAATTTTTGATGAAATGACGAAAAAATTTAATGACGCCCTGCCACCGGCACTAAAAAACGCACAGTCAGAATTAGAGAAAAATTTCAAATCAACGTTAACCAGTACCTTCCATAAAATGGATTTGGTTACGCGTGAGGAATTTGATATACAGCTAAAAGTATTAGAGCGCACGAGAGAAAAAGTTGAAAATCTTCAAAAACAATTAGACGAACTAGTTAAACCAAAATCACCGCCCGAAAAAGCTGTGCCAAAAAAATCTTAAAATAAACCCTATAAATTTAATCAATAAATCTATATAAACTCAAGGTTACACTCAGCATGTCCCTTTCTACCATATATTCTCGAGCACAGTGCGGTATGGATTCACCTCAAGTTTCGGTTGAAGTACACTTATCCAATGGTTTGCCCGGCTTATCTATTGTTGGCCTACCAGAGACAGCTGTTAAAGAGAGCAAAGACCGTGTGCGTAGCGCCATTATTAATAGTGGCTTCACCTTTCCAACCAAACGCATTACCATTAATTTAGCACCAGCTGATTTGCCAAAAGAAGGTGGACGCTTTGATTTACCGATTGCCTTAGGAATATTAACTTCATCTGGTCAAATTCAGAATTTAAATTTAGATAAATATGAATTTGCTGGTGAGTTAGCTCTAAGTGGGAAATTGCGCCAAATTAAAGGCATCATTCCTTTTGCCATGCAATGCAAAAAAAATAATCATGATTTAATTATCCCTACAGAGAATGCCCTAGAAGCGTCACTAGTTAATGAATTAACCATTTATTCTACAAATAACTTAAAAGCATTAGTTGATCATTTAAACCAGAAAATTGAGATCAAGCCATTTGTCCCGGAGCATAAAGTCCTCGATGAATTAATATCATTAGATCTGTCTGATGTTAAAGGTCAGTTTCAGGCTCGTAGAGCACTTGAAATAGCAGCTTCTGGTGGACATAATATGATTTTAGTAGGCCCCCCTGGTACCGGTAAAACCATGTTAGCTAGTCGATTAAATGGTATTTTGCCTAAGCTAACTGAGCTAGAAGCCCTAGAAACAGCCACCGTAGCATCAATTAAAGGTGAATATAATATCGCACAAAACTTTTTTAAACGCCCTTTTCGATCACCACACCATACTGCTTCTGGCGTTGCATTAGTTGGAGGTAGTAGTAATCCAAAACCAGGGGAAGTTTCTTTATCACACAATGGAGTTTTGTTTTTGGACGAAATCCCTGAATTTCCTCGCGCTGTATTAGAAGTATTACGTGAACCTTTAGAATCTGGCCAAATTACTATCTCCAGGGCAGGAAGATCAGCTCAATTTCCAGCTAAATTCCAATTAATTGCGGCAATGAACCCTTGTCCCTGCGGTTACTTAGGCTCTCAAGTACGAAAGTGTAAAGATAATGAAGCTCAAGTTAAACGCTACCAAACTAAACTCTCTGGCCCACTGTTGGATAGAATTGATTTACACGTTGAAGTCCCTGACTTACCTAAAGGTGTTTTATCAAACCAAGATATAAAACCAGAATCTAGTCAAGAGGTGCGCCAACGCGTTATCAAAGCTAGAGACAAACAATTACAACGCCAAGGGAAACCTAACGCACTTTTACACGGAAAACAACTAGATAAAATCTGCTATTTAGGCAAAGAAGAATCAAAATTACTAGAAAATGCTTTAGAAAAACTCAAACTTTCTGCTCGTTCCTATCATCGTATTTTAAAAGTAACCAGAACAATTGCTGATATGGATAATTCTAAATTGATTACACCAATTCACATCACAGAAGCGCTAAGCTATCGCAAATTAGATCATTACTTTAGTTAAAGGAATTTCATATGACTCAAGTCTCTTTGGCAAAGAAAACAGGCGCCGCACTCATTATCACTGGAACTTGCGTTGGGGCAGGAATGTTAGTCCTACCGCTAGTTACCGCTGCCTGTGGCTTTATAATTGCCTCCATACTACTCGTTGTTATTTATCTATTAATGTTATCTACAGCCTTTTTAATTATGGAGGTGAATTTATCCATGCCAGATGGAACTAATTTTAGCTCCATGGCCAAAAACACCTTAGGACCAATTGGTCAATTATTTGCTTGGCTAAGCTTCTTACTATTAATGTATGCTTTAACTGCGGCCTATACATCTCAGGGCGCATCTTTACTTGGTTTATGGTTATCACATTATTTAAGCATAAATTTACCTCCAAGCGTTGATAGTTTAATATTTATTTTAGCGTTTGGAGCTTTTATCTACAGCGGAACTTTTGCTGTAGAAAATCTTAATAAAATCCTTATCTCTGTAAAAATCCTTTCTTTTATTGCCTTAACTGTTGTGATTATGCCACATATCTCAACTGAAAGAATATTGCAAAAAACTCCAAATATTAATTTATTCTGGATCACCTTACCTTTATTGATTACATCTTTTGGTTATCATAATATCTTACCTAGCGTTAGAACCTATTTGAAATCTAATAAAAAATCATTAAGAAATGTTATTCTTATTGGTGGCACTATTCCGTTGATTTTTTATTTATTATGGGAGTCAATTACACTAGGAACCATACCACTTTATGGGGAATATAGTTTCCAACATATTGTAAACCACGGGAATAATGTTACCGGGTTGATAAAGGTATATAACGATTATTATCACATACCAGCAATTAATACGTTCACGACAATATTTACCAATGTTGCCATTACAACTTCTTTTCTTGGTGTAACACTTAGCCTATTTAATTTTAACCAAGATACTTATAGGCTTAAAACAAAAAATCATTTTCATAAAATAATTGCTTTTTTAATTACCTACACGCCACCATTTCTCTTTGCGGTATATTACCCTGATGGATTTATAATGGCTCTAGGTTACGCTAGTATTTTTGTAGCGATTATATTAATCAGCATGCCAGCCATGATGGCTTGGGTTGTACGTGAGAAAAATGGCAGCAATACATTATTTAGTAAATTTTATTTGATTTTAATAATGCTGAGTGGATTTATGATGATTTTATTACAAGTGGCAACTCAATTTGATTGGCTGCCAATGTTTAAATAAGTTAAAATATAATGTTAATACCTTACAACACCTCAAAAATACCCGCAGCGCCCATACCGGTCCCAATACACATAGTAACCATAGCATATTTTTCGCCTAGACGTTTAGCACCATGAATGGCCGTTGCAGTACGTATCGCACCGGTCGCACCTAACGGATGACCTAACGCAATTGCGCCACCATTTGGATTAACCTTCGAAACATCAAGTTTTAGATCATGAATCACAGCCAATGATTGAGCAGCAAAAGCTTCATTAAGTTCAATCCAACCCAAATCACTTTGTTTAATACCAGCAGATTTTAAAACCTTAGGAATAGCAACAATTGGACCAATCCCCATAACCTCTGGTGGCACACCAGCAACCTGATAATCGACATAACGAGCAATTGGAGTTAAATTATGCTCTTTAAGGAATTTTTCGCTCACCAAAACAGCACATCCTGCGCCATCTGACATCTGCGAACTATTTGCTGCGGTCACTGAGCCTTTAGCTCTAAAGACAGGTCTAAGTTTTGATAGACCTTCAATTGTTGAAGCGCGAGGCCCCTCATCATGTTCTACAAGCAAATGTTTTTGATCTATTCCACCTTTTGCATTAGGGATGTTATAAGTTACATTGTAAGGGATTATTTCAGCTTTATCATATCCATTTTTAATTGCATTAATTGCTTTGGCATTACTTTCTGCGGCAAAAGCATCTTGTGCTTCACGCGAAATATTATATTTCTGAGCGACCACTTCAGCTGTGATACCCATACCATAAGCAATGGCAATATTTTCTTCTGGATCTTCAAAAAACTTAGGATTTCCTGAAAGACTATTACCACCCATCGGCACAGAGGACATACTTTCAACACCACCAGCAATACCACACTCAATCGCACCTGACTGAATACGCTGGGCCATCATGGCTATACTTTCTACACCTGAGCAACAAAAACGGTTTATCGTGATACCTGGCACTGTATTTGGCAAGCCAGCAAGCAAGATGGCAATTCTACCAATATTCATACCTTGAGGACCTTCTGGCATCGCGCAACCAAAAATTCCATCTTGAATTAATTCAGGGTCTAAATTTGGCACTGTTGCTAAAGTTTCCTTTATAATTGTTGCCAGTAAATTATCAGGTCGTTCATATCGAAAAACACCACGAATTGCTTTACCAACCGGGGTTCTGTGTGTAGCAACTAAATATACATTTTGACTCATTCTAATCTCCAAAAATTAATTACGTAATGGTTTGCCTTTAGAGAGCATATGCTCGATTCTAGCCTGTGTTTTTTCATTTTCTGCAAGCTTTACAAATGAATCTCGTTCAAGCTTTAAATACCATTCTTCTGGAACTACACTGCCTTTATCCACATTCCCGCCAGTCATTATTTCAGCGACCGTAGAGCCAATTTCATAATCATAATCAGAAATAAAATTACCAGCTCTCATATTGGCTAATAACATTTGAATTGTAGCTTTAGCATCAGGCCCAGATGTTTTCATTTTTGGCTTGAATGGCGGACGATAGTTTGCCGCGGCTAAAGCTTTAATCTGTTCTTTGGCAACATATAAAATTTCTTTAGGGTGCATCACCACAACATCAACATCTCTTAAGTAACCCATTTCTTGTGCCATTTGGGCACTTTTGGCCACTTCACCCATTGCAATGTTTTTATAATATTTCTGCAAGGTCTTTTCAGGATCTATAGAGGACTGAGCACGCAATGCCATTTCTTTACATCCTCCACCAGCAGGAACCAAACCAACACCCACTTCAACCAAACCCATATAACTCTCTAATGCGGCAACTGTTCTATCACAATGAAGCACCATTTCACACCCACCACCAAAAGCAAAACCTTGAACGGCAGCTACCACTGGAACCATTGAATATCTCAAACCAAGCATGGCATTTTGGAAATTTTTAGTTATTTCAAGAACTGCTTCAGCACCATCGAGCATAAACGCCATACCAAATTCTTCAAGGTTGGCACCAACACTAAAGTTAGCACTATGACGTTGATAAATAACAAGCCCTTCAAATCCTTTATCTTCTGCTATTTTTACTGCATCGGATAAGCCTTGTAGAACTTCTGATCCAATCGTACACATTTTTGTTTTCACAGAAACGATTAGGATATTATCACCGGCTGTCCACAAACGAATAGAATCATTCTCTAGAACAGTCTTCCCTTCATCAAATTTTTCATTCAGAACCGCATCAGGATAGTTTTGTCTTTTATACACATCAAGCTCACGTCTTGATTCATATTGACCTTTATGAGCATTATACGCTTTGCCTGAAGCATCATAGGCACCATCAACAGACTCAACCCAGCTAGGTAGGTCTACATTAACGACTGTCTTTCCATTCGCATTGTCTTCTTTTATCCATTGCGAAAATTGTTTCCAACCCGCTTTTTGCCAAGTTTCAAACAAACCTTCTTTCCAGCCAAAACCCCATCGTAAGGCTAAATCAGCATCACGGGCATTATCAGCAATAACTGGCAAGTGATAGGCTGCATAATGAAAGCTATCACGAAAAATTGAATAAACAAATTGTGCTTCTGGATGATCAGATAATTTTAAAGCCTGAAAACGTTTAACTGTATCTTTTTCCTTTAATATGTCGACAACTTCTTTTGCAGCTTTTCCTGTTGATGGACGATACTCACCCGTTTTTATATCTAAAACCGTGATATCTCTTCCTACTTTTTTATATATACCGCCTTTAGTTTTATTCCCTAAAGCACCATTATCAACGAGACCTTGCAACCATTTTGGTGGCTCATAAAAACATAACCAAGGATCATCTTTAGCATTATTTAACGTATTTGTCGTCACATGCATCATCGTATCTAAACCAACCAAATCCGCCGTTCTAAATGTCGCTGAATTTGGACGACCTAAAAGCTTACCTGTCAACTGATCGGCAATTTCAAAAGGAATATCAAATTTTTCAGCATACTTCATCACGGTTGACATGGCAAAAACGCCTAGGCGATTAGCAATGAAATTTGGTGTATCCTTCGCACGAATCACGCTTTTACCTAATGTTTCCGTCATAAACGTTTCAAGATCATTAACCAATTGCGCATCCGTCCCATCATGTGGAATAATTTCTACAAGAGGCAAGTAACGTGGCGGATTAAAGAAATGAATACCACAAAATTGTGGTTTAATTTCATCCGATAATGTTTCCGCTAATTCATTAATGCTTAACCCTGATGTATTCGTAGTAAAAATCACACCTTTTTTAAGATATGGATTAATTTTAGTATACAGATCTTTTTTCCATTCCATTTTTTCAGCAATCGCTTCAATAATAAAATCACAATCTTTTAATTTTTCAAGATCAGTTTCATAATTAGCTGCTGTAATGCCTTGAATCGTCTTACTTGAACCATAAGGCGCTGGATTCATTTTCTTCATGGCTAAAAGTGCTTTATTCGCAATTGTATTTTTATCCCCTTCTTTAGCCGGTAGATCAAAAAGCAATACTTCTACTTGGGAATTTGCAAAATGAGCCGCAATTTGCGCGCCCATGACCCCTGCGCCCAGCACTGCTGCTTTACGTATTATTACTTGACTCATATTCTCCATCCTTTAGTTTTATGCTTAAATAAAAAATGATACTTCGTACTTTTAGACTTATTATTAGCTAGTAGAAATATATGGCAAATATGCCTAAATCACAATTATGTTATGATATTTTATCTCTCTGATATGCTTTTAACTGAATGTAATTTACCTGTCTTCTGACTCATATCAATTACTGGCCATTGCTTTGATATGGCAATTTTCAATAACTTTTTATCTGGATTAGTTACAAATGGATAATCTACTTTTTCAAGCAAAGGTAAATCGTTAATAGAATCTGAGTAAAAATAGGTCTTACAAGAGTCTAGATTAAAATCATTCTCTTCACACCATCGGTTAAAACGGAGAATTTTACCTTCACCATAACTAGGATTTCCTTGAATATCACCAGTATAGTAGCCATCTTTATTTTCCATTTGAACTGCCAATATATTTTTTTTCTCAAAACCTAATAAATCACCTATGGGCAAAACTAATAGATCAATTGTTGCAGAGATTAATAATAAGACATCTGAGTTCTTTCTATGTTGGTCTAAAACATGTGCTGATTGATGATAGACAAGAGGCGTTATCTTCTCCTTTACAAATTCTAATACTAAATTATTTAAATCTAATATTTTCATTTTCGGTAAAGATGATATCGCAAAACGGTAATATCCTAAAAAATCTAAATCTCCTGCAATATATTTATTAGCAAAAATTTTAATCTGTTTTTTATATTCATCTAAGTTTGCAATTAAGCCCTTTTCACATAGATAGTTAGAAAAAATATCACCCGAATCTTTACTAATAAGCGTTTTATCTAAATCAAAAATTGCTATATTCATTATTTTATCACCCCAGCTATATGAATAAATTCAGGCCTTTTGTCCAATCTCACATAAATTTTAGTATATTTTTTTTTCAATAAACCTTAAAAATTGGAAAAATAATTCTTGAGTTGGATGCTTTCTTATATTAGTGTATGGCTTATAAATCCAAAATGATTTACATCCAGCTAATTCAGAGGCCAAACAGCCCGTTAATAAACGATCATCAACAATAGCAACTTGGTTTGGATTCAAATTTGCCGTTTTACAAATCTTTAACATCCCATCAGGGTATGGCTTCTTTTCAACGCCTGAGATAAAAATCACCTGAGGAAAGTGTAATTTGAAATAATCTTCACGCATTTTCCAAGGATTATTTGATAATATATAAAACTTCAAGACTGGCATTTTTTGAATTAAATCATTTAACCAACGATAAACTTCTTCGTTAGGTTCCGCGTCTCCATGCGCCGCCATCACCCCATCAAAATCTAGAACCAGAGCACAAATATTATGTTTGATAATGATTAAATTAGTGATTTGAGTAATATTTTCAGTCGCTAGAGCAGAGTTTTTTATTTTAGAAATATCTTTACGAAATTTCCAAGCCATTTTAATTGAAAAAAGTAAGCGTTTAATCATTTTCAGCCTAAATCCAGAGGTTTATAATCAAAAAATTGATGTTATCAGTATATTATAACTTTACTTCAGGGCACAACTTGTATTGCATCTACGGATCAATTATACCAATTTATCCATTGCTAGGTAAGAGATATGCTATATTTCGGAATAATTTAATAATTTCTTTGTTTCCTAATTTACATATGTGAAATTATGTCTATGATTGAAATTGTAGCAAAGACAACTCAATATAAATAAGGAATCACTATGACTAAGTCAGAATTTATAACACTAATGCAAGATTGCGGAAAATTTGACACTAAAGTAGACACAGAAAAAGCATTAGAAGGCTTTCTTGGTGCTGTAAAAGCCACTTTAGAGAAAGGCGATAAAATAAGCTTCGTTGGTTTTGGTTCGTTTGATATTTCACAACGCGCTGCAAGAGCAGGTCGTAACCCTCAGACAGGTGAAACAATTCAAATTAAAGCTTCAAACGTCGTAAGATTTAAAGCTGGTAAAGAACTAAAAGAAGCCGTTAATTAAAATCCACTAAATTATTTCTTTTACTATTGCTCTTATCTCATAAAGGTGGTTAAATTCTGGAATGGAAGATAATTTAGAACAAACATCAATGAGTATTGATAAAAAAGCAGTAAAATTAAAAATACCTCAAATTGAACGACATATTTTTTTATGCTGCGACCAATCAAAAGATAAGTGTTGTAACAGGAAAAAATCCCTTGTTTCTTGGGAATTCTTAAAAACGCGTTTGCGTGAACTTGGTCTAATCAAGTCAGGTAAAGTCTATCGAACCAAAGCAAATTGCCTACAGTTGTGTCAGGATGGCCCAGTAGCGGTCGTCTATCCTGAGGGAGTATGGTATCACTCCTGCACACCTAAAGTCTTAGAAAAAATAATTCAATCACATCTTATTAATGGTAAGGTTGTTGAAAAATACCGTGTAAACACTTCTGATCATGAAGAGAAAGGAACCGAAAAAGAAAATATTTAGCTATTTTTTTCTTCCAACTTAAACCATTTGTCGCAGCAAACATTCAGATATTTTTCAGATTCAGCGAGATCATCTTGCTTTAATTTAGCCTCATTAGCTGATAATTGATAAAACTCTGTAGATGACATTTCTAGATGTAATTTTTCAATCTTAGATTCTAAAGATTCAATTAAGCTAGGGAGCTCCTCTAAATCTTTTTTTTCTTTAAACGTTAGTTTGTTTTTATTAATACTTGATGTTGGGTTTTTCACTAACTTAGCTGATTCTTTATTACCTTTACTTTTAGAGGGTTCGTTCATCTGGCCTCTTTGTCTTAACCAATCTTCATAGCCACCTACAAATTCTTGAAGCTGACCATCGCCTTCAAAAACCAATGTACTCGTAACCACATTATCAATGAATTCACGATCATGACTAACCAATAAAATTGTTCCCTTATACTCTAATAGCATTTCTTCAAGAACGTCCAACGTCTCAAGATCCAAGTCATTGGTCGGCTCATCTAAAATCAAGACATTACTTGGCCTACTTAGAACCTTTGCTAGTAACAACCTATTTCTTTCTCCACCTGATAATGCTGAAACGGGTGTGCGCATACGCTCAGCACCAAATAAAAAACGTTGCAAATAACTAATAACATGAATCTTATGCTCATTGATCTCAATAAAATCACTGCCTTCAGCGATGTTGTCGCGAATTGATAAAGATTCATTTAATTGATCACGTAATTGATCAAAGTAAGCAACTTCAATGGTAGAGCCTTGAGTTACCTCACCTTTAGTTGGCTTTAATTTACCAAGTAACGTATTAAGTAGTGTGCTTTTACCGCAACCATTAGGTCCTAAAATTCCAATTTTATCCCCACGGATGATATCTGTGGTGAAATTTTTCAAAATATATTTATCCTGATATTTGAAACTGACATTATCAACTTTGAATATGACCTTACCTGACCTTTCAGCCTTAGAAGCACTCAAAGCAACCTTGCCTTGCTGTATTCTTCTAGCGCCTCTTTCTTTACGCATTGACTCTAAGGCACGAACTCGACCTTCATTGCGTGTTCTACGTGCTTTAACACCTTGACGTATCCAAACTTCTTCTTCAGCTAACCTTTTATCAAAAAGCTTATTTTGTTGATCTTCAGCAGAAAGAACATCTTCTTTATAAGCTAAAAATTTAGTGTAGTCTCCGTCAAAATTATAGATATTACCTCTGTCTAATTCAATAATACGCGTGGCCACTTTTTTAAGGAAAGATCGATCATGAGTAATAAATAACAAAGCTCCTTTAAATGTTGGTAAAAATTCTTCAAGCCATTTAATTGAAACAATGTCTAAATGATTTGTTGGCTCATCCAATAATAACAAATCTGGTTTTGATACCAAAGATTGAGCTAACAACACTCTACGCATCAACCCACCTGAAAGTGATTCAAACTGAACAGCACCATCTAATTGAAGCTTAGTGATCACCTCATGCACTTGTTGATGAAGGCCCCAAGCATCAAGGGTATCGATTTTATGCTGAATGGAGGATAATTTATCCAAATTCCCTTCGCTTGGGTCTATGCTTATTTGAGATAACATCTCTTCATATTCACCTAATAATTTACCTGCATCTCCAAGCCCGT
>JBLIDR010000004.1:0-13840 GCA_047632655.1 Francisellaceae bacterium
CCAAAAACATCATGATTGTTAACTAAGTATTCGTGGGCTTTACCTATATTACTTATATCAACGTTGGACAATTCAATATACCCACCGACATTATATAAGGCGCAATCTTTGTGATGTAATTGATCAAAAAATATATCTTGCTGAGTTAAAGTAAGGGGTAGAAAAACATTATCTGTAGTGTTAAGTTCCATGATTACGCTGTTCCCGTAAGATTCAATGTTTTATTTTCAGGATTATTCATATCGTTGTTCTGTGTATCCACAAGCTCACCTTGATCCATAAGCAACACTTTATCCGCTACATAGAAATATCGATCATCATGGCTTATCACAACAACGGCTTTGCCTCTTGCTTTTAAATCAGGAAGAATAGAGGTGTAAAATATATTTCGAAATTCTGGATCTTGATCTGCTGCCCACTCATCAAATAGATAAAGTTTTTTATCTTCCAGAACAGCCACTAATAATGCTAGTCTTCTGCGTTGACCGTCTGACAAAGATGTTGTTGAGAAGACACCGTTTTCTATTTTTACTTTCTTGTCCAAACAAAGCTTTTCGAGATAACGTTGTGCCAAAGCTTCCGTTTCTGATGTCACATCTATCAACAACTGTTCAAACAAGTAATAATCTGAATAAATCGCAAAAATATCCTGACGATAACTCGTGACCAAATCTGCCGTGAGCAGCGTTGAATCAAAATAAACAGAACCAGATAATGGCTCATAATGTTGGGTGATCAGCTTACTGACTGTCGATTTACCTGAACCATTGCCACCGACAATAAAAGTAATTTTTCCACAGTGGATATCCAAATTAATTGGACTAAGAGTAAAGCCTTTTTCGCCCTTTACTGACGGATAACTGTATACAATATCTTTGAAACTCATGGTTTTCCAAGATGGAATATCGACCAAATTTTTATTGATTTTTTCACTGGGAATGTGTGCCAATAAACTTGACACTTTTCTGAAAGAGACCATGCCTCGTATTACCCCTGACACAGAGTTGAGAATCAAACCAACAGGACCTGTTATATATAACAAAACCATAATAACAGCGACTAAGGTTTGAGCATCGATGGTGTAATAATTCACAAAAATATAAGCGATGATACCAATAACAACAAAAGTAATTAAATCCCCTAAACATACCGCGATACTGGAAATGGTGTGTCCTAACTTTTCTGTCGCAACTACATCGTTTTCATGAATAAGTAAAACATTTTCAAAATAGTTTTTACGCTTTTCTATATCCAGCTTTAATTCTTTTGAACCATAAATCAGTGCACGAAGAGCCTCTTGTAAAGAATCATTTGCTTCACGGTTGTGCTCAAAAATTTTACGTGTGGATGCTATTGGTAGCTGATAAATAAGACCACCCACCACTATAGAAAGTGTGACAAGTTGAAATATTTCGCTATCCAGATAGAGTAAAAAAAGAAGAATCCCCAGCAAAGTCACCAAATTAACAAAAATACTTGGCATTAGACCTGCTGCCATAACTATTCTCGGAATATCAAGATTGATTGAGGCAATAATCTTAGCCGAACCAAATTGTTCCAAAGCGGCTTGTGGAGCATTGCCGATACTATGATAGATCTTGGTTCTGATCCCCTTAGCAACATCAGCACCTACCCTCAAAAGAATAATTTCAGAGGTACTGCGGGCAACTAAAATCATGAGACACAGAAAAAAGTACAATGACGCCAAATAGTAATTAGTCACATCAAATGACAAAAAAGTATCATTAGCATTTTTATGTTCTACAAAACTGGGGTCTACCGGTGTAATACTGTTCAAAATTACCGGTATAAGTGCATAATAAAAAACGCCCGCTAGAATGCCCACTATAATAGCTAAGAAAACGCGGTTAGGTGTTTCCTTCGTCAATAAATCTATTAATCCCATTACTTTGTCTCTACGCTAGAGTTACTGGTTTTATCATGCTTCGTACTTTGTGCTGATAGTTGGATGTATTTATTTTGACTAAATATCTCAATCATATTGTCGTAGAAAGGACTACCTATTTGACCGGACTGTCCGGTTGAGTTAATTAAATAATGCTCTCCCTCAGTGTCCGAAAGTTCCATGATTTGTCTAAAACCAGCGCCGAAATCATTAAGATACCCTTTGGTTTCATCAAATTTTCCAGAGACAACATTCAGTGTATTTTCTGAGCCTGAAGTTGGCAGTTTTCTTTCAAACGCCTCTTTTAATCCGTTGGTCTGACTAAAAAGGGAATGAGTAAAAATACGAGTATTGATCCCCCCCCATTTCCAATCAGCAATATCATCCCCCATAATAGAAGCGATTTCTTCCAACATGGCCTGTAGAGATTCGTGGAGCATTTGTTCACAACTTTCTACATTGGTGGTATTAATATCATCACACCAAAGGCTATCAGAGTTTATAAGCTGAGCAATAGTGTGTGGTTCAACTATAGAACTTAATGAACGTAAATAACTAAGCTCATCCTGTTTATTCCATAGCCCTTTAAGTTCGTCGGAAAATAATTTTTCCCGTAAATGTCGCAACCAGTTATAGTAAATGGTTGCGCCAACACTTTCCACATCAGCTATTCCCTGCCATGCCTTCAGTGCTTCAATGGCTAATTTTTGTTGAGTATCTTTACCTTCAACTTTACTCAATAAAGAGACCATTTCAGCTACAGATAAATCCTTAACATCTCCTTGTATCAGCATCATATCTTGCGTATCAAGCTTATGAGCGTTCATGCTTTTTTCTTCAATGAGTGAAGCAATTCTATTTGCTCGGTATGGGGTAACAAAATCGTGAGAGATAAAATAAGGGTAATCATCACCAACATTTTTATTATTGGCATTATGGATATAACCTGATTTCGGGTTAACAATTTGTGGCATGTCTGAAAAAGGAATTGTATTTTTCCAATAATAACTTCCGTCATTTATCGGAGACGGTAATATGCCTTCACCACGATTTCTGATCGGCACTTGACCAATACCATGAAAACCAATATTGCCCTGAGTATCAGCATAAAATATGTTTAGCGTAGGAGCAATATGAAGACTTAACGCGTCTAAGAATTCCGTTTCAGTTTGTGCATAACTTATTTGATATAATGCTTCGTATGAGGTGTCTGCCGAATTAAGCCCTGTCCACTGCAAACTCATTGTTAACGAATCAATGCCCAAAGCATCACTGATCACAGGTCCCCTTTCAGTTTCTCTGATTGATATTTGTACTGGCTCAATAGGATTACGTAATGCATCAGGAAAATCGGCTCTAACTTTAATGAATTCAGTCCGAGTGTTGAATGTTTTCCACCCGTTTTCTGACCAATATTGATTGGGATTATGGGGATTTACTTGCTCTAAATAAGTATCCTGAACATCTGCCTGCATGCTGGTTCCACCCCAGGCGAGTGATTTATTCTTTCCAAATATAACCACTGGCAAACCAACAAGCGTAAAACCTGTCACATTCAGTTTTTCTCCTAGCTGCTCCACTGCATACCACATTGAAGGCATAGAAAGACCAACATGAGGATCATTGGCAAGAATAGGATTTCCTGATTTAGTCAAACTACCCGAGACAACCCACGCATTACTCCCCACATTTCTTCCGCCAATATGAAAATTTTCCGCCAACGAATATGTCATTGACAATAGTTCACTCATTTCTGGAATACTTACATGAGAAACTAATTCCTGCGCTAACGCTTTTTCAGCAGCCATCTCAGGAAAGAATATTGATACTTGTGAAGGGGTTAAATACTTAAGCGCAACAAAACGCTGAATTTCAGTGCGGTAATTACCAGCAAGACTAAGCGCAAAAACTTTACTCCAAAGTAAAGAATCAAGATTTTCCCATGGCTCAGGTGAAAGGCCAAGTACGCTAAATTCGATTGGCAGTTGGTGTTTTTCAGTCAAATAGGCATTAATACCTGCCGCGTAAGCGTCTAAAGAAGCTAGCGATTTAGCACTTAAATACTTGAGTGACTGTTGAGCAGCATGCTTAATGCCAGTTGTCCGTATCCATAAGTCTTGGGAAATAGTAGCTTTACCAAAAATCTCACTCAAAGTTCCTTTGGCAATGCGCCTTTGTAGCTCTAATTGCCAAAGACGGTCCTGTGCATGAGCATATCCAGTAGCATAATATACGTCTAGATCAGTAGATGCTTTAATTGATGTAAAACCATTTTTATCCTTGTTTATAGAGATTTTGGCATCGTGTGTCATCTTTATTTTTAAGGGTGGTAATGAGTCAAGTAAATATTTTTTATATGCAAATCCAAAAATTATTAGAGACGGGATAAGCGTAATACAAAGAAACCTTGACAAAAGAGGGTACCTAACGAAATTGTTCAAAAATATGTTCCTGTTTTATCAAGCATAGTTTTTTATCGATTTTATTAACGATCGACAATGTATAGAAGTGAATAGCTAACGAAATATAATAATGAAAACACTGAAAGCGAGGTTTATGTTCTCTCAATTCATTGAGGAATGACAATTAGTAATTTAGTACCTAATATGTCACGCTATCCATCAAAATTTCCGTATAAGCATTATTTGCCTATGGACTACTCCGTTAAAATCGAGAGTAAAATTAACACTTACAACAAACAAAATCAACAATTAGTTAACATATCCATTTAGGCATAACTTATTGTGTAATATAGACATATTAAACTAATATTTTTTAGATGAATTAACATCACATAGAAGTAGACAAAAAATATGACTTGAACTTTTCTCTTTCAAGTGTCAACATCATCTCAAAATTAACATTTCATTAACTAGGGAATGGATAAACAACAAGGAGGTATACATTGATAAAAATATTGAAAAATATTGAAACCCGCATGCATGTTCCTATGTTAGACGCTCAAACGCTAACAAAGAAAGAGTTTTGGAATACTTACGTCGACAACAATATCCCCTGCCTAATTAAAAATGCGATTAAACACTGGCCTGCGAGCACTAAATGGAGAGACTTAGATTATCTCAAAAAAAAATGTGGACATAACATCGTATCTCAATACCCGACAGTTAATTTTACTGGAAGTAAAGAATTTTTCAGTAAAGGAATTTTAAAACAAAAACTCAGTGATTCAATCGATTATATATCAACAACAACAGATCCTATTGTCAGTATACCTGGCGAACCTATTACTAAAAATGGAAGGTTTTCTGAACTGCGAAATGATATTGGAACATTCCCATTTTTAAAAGAATTATCTCACCCAATAGAATATCCTGAGTCACGTTTTTTTTTATATAAAAATGCAGGTACGGGTTGGCATTCTCATCCAGTAGATGAGACATTAATGTGCCAAATATCCGGAACAAAAAAAGTAGGTTTATTTAGCAGTCTCAATGGCAATTTTGATCAGATAGCTACCTTAGCTGATAATGAACAGTATTTTGATGGAAGTAAATTCCTCAGAAATATGAACGATGAGCTTGAGCTGTCAATAGTCACGGTTGAAGAAGGCGACGCTCTCTATATTCCATCATTTTACTGGCATGCTGTTGACACAATAGATAGTTCTATCGGAATTACGGTTGCTCGATGTTTCCGTTCCCCAATGCATAAGGTTGGTAATATTCGATATCCTCAAGTTCGACGGTTATGGCGCACCGTATTACGTCGTCCAAGCAAATTAACACTATTAGTGTTTATTTTCAGTTTACTTACGATTACAGATCAGATATTGCTAAGAATTAAGCGTTTCGTTAAACGATTGATTTAGTAAAACACTTTGTTTTTGTATTAACGTAAAGAACTTCAGTTATATAGACTCAATAGTTGAAAGTTTGGTATTAATAGAGTTTCTATATTTTTTGACAAATAAATTTTACTATTGGAGTTTTTCTATCGTATTTAAGAATGTGCATAAGACTTGTTTCGTGTAATGGAATAATTAAGAATAAACCGTTTTTTTTTGAACATTGAAACAAACATAAAAACCAAAATTCTAAAGTAATAAAAATTAAATTTAACACTGTACATAATGGAGTATTTAAAGTTTGCGCTGTCTTCTTATTGATAATTATGATTCTTTTACATATAACCTAGCTGACTATATTGGTGAGACTTTTGGCGAAATGCCAACTGTAGTACACAATAACCAATATTCCTGGGATGAGATATCTCAAACGATAGATTATGATTGCATTGTAGTGTCGCCGGGGCCTGGAAATGTAACCAAGCAATCTGATTTTCAAATATCACGTAATGCTGTAGCTCAAAATGAAGTTCCCGTGTTTGGGGTTTGCCTTGGCTTTCAAGGTATAGCTCACCAGCACGGCGGTCGAATTCTTCATTGCCCTGTACCATATCATGGCCGAACTTCAGACGTTTTTCATGAAAATGATCCAATGTTTGCCAACATAAAGCAAGATTTCAAAGCAGTGCGCTATCACTCGTTGATGGTTGAATTACCTAAAAATGGTGATTTAATCCAAACCGCCTCGACTGACAATGGCATTATTATGGGTCTGAGGCATAAAAAACTTCCTAAATGGGGAGTACAATTTCATCCAGAATCTATTCTGACAGAAAATGGTCATCAATTGATCACCAACTTTAGAAATTTAGCACATAAACATAACAATAAAGCTCATATTCAAGTTCCGGTACAATTGGATCTAAAAAAAATAGAGAAGATAAAAACTAATCAAAAAACTAAATTAGACATAAGACAAATAGTTAGTAAAAAACTGAATTTAAAAAGCTCCTCTGAAAACATTTTTTCCACTCTTTTTGCGAATAAAAAGCACAGATTTTGGTTGGATAGTCAATCTGTATCAGAAACAAAGTCCCGTTTTTCTTTTATGGGATGTGTCAATGAAAACCAAGTAATCAATTATAAAATCAATGAAGACGATACAAACTTCGTAAAAGGCCATACGAAACTCAAAGAGATGGATGGTTTGCTGTCATCTACAAAAGTAACAGGCACTGAAGCATTACCTTTCAATTTTGTTGGTGGTCTTGTTGGATATTTCAGCTATGAGATGAAAGCCCTTTTTAGTGCGAGTAAGCATTTCGAGAATAAGATCCCTGACATGATTTGGATGCATGTTGATCAATTTATTGCATTTGATCATCAATCAAATGAAGTTTACCTAGTTGCCAATGCTGCCCTCGATGATTTACATATTGCTCAACAATGGTTAGATAAAATGAAAACAGAAATCGATAAAATTGAATTAAGTGACTATAAAACGCCACCTACCGCAAAAATTTTATTGACTGAGCTAGAAATGGAAATGGACGCCAGCTACGATGATTACATATCAGCAATCAGAAGTTGCCAGGACTCTATCATTGAAGGTGATTCTTACGAAGTTTGCTTAACAAACCATTTTTCTTTCAAAGCTGATATTAATCCTTATGATCTGTACCAAAATTTGCGTAAAGGTAATGCCGCGCCATTTGGTGCTTTTATTCAAAGTGACAATATCTCCATTTTGAGTACTTCACCTGAAAGGTTTCTTGCAGTATCACCAGATGGTCGCGTTCAAGCTAAACCTATCAAAGGCACTTGTGAGCGTTCATCAAATCCAGAGCAAGATAAAACATTAGCTAAACAGCTATCTGAATCTATAAAAGATCGTGCAGAAAATTTAATGATTGTGGATTTGATGCGAAACGATTTAAATCGTGTTTCAAAACAAAACTCAGTGAAAGTTCCTGACTTAATGAAGATTGAAAGCTATAAAACAGTTCACCAAATGGTTAGCACGGTAGAGTCTGATTTAGCTGATGACCAAAGTTTAATTGACCTGATTAGGGCTACTTACCCTGGTGGCTCAATTACGGGAGCTCCAAAATTGAGAACTATGGAAATAATAGATGATTTAGAAAAGAGTGCCCGAGGTGTCTACTGCGGTGCAATCGGATACTTAGGTTATAACCGCGTAGCAGATCTTAATATTGGTATTAGAACTTTGTCCTATGACGGAGACAAAGTTCGTTTTGGCGCAGGTGGTGCAATCACATATCTATCCCACCCTGAAGCAGAATTTAATGAAATAATGCTCAAAGCTGAAGCACTGATAAAACCTCTATGGGGATTTTTCGGAAGGGATAGTGACAATTTTCGAAGTGAAGTAAATGATAATAAATTGAAAATATTTAACTTAGAAAAAAAATTGGAAACTATTTAAAAAATGAAATAATCAGACAAAGTAGTAGTATATTTTAGATCTTGTTACTTTTTAGAGAGTATTACTTAACAATTAAATTTTGCTGACTTCTGTCATCTCCATAAAACTTACAAATACAAATATAAATATGAATATGAATTTAAAGAATAAATGTTTTTTACCCATAAAATGCAACCCAAATGCTTCATTAAGGCTGATATGTTTTCCTTATGCAGGGGGTAGTGCTTCAATTTACGCTAATTGGGGTAAATTCCTTTCTGACGATATTGAAATTATTGCTGCTCAACCGCCGGGGCGCTCAATGAGATTAGGTGAAGATGCGCATACCGAGATGGCGGACATAATTGATGAGTTTATGGAATCAGCAGAACTTTTCGATGACAAACCATACATTTTCTTTGGTCATAGTTTAGGTAGTCGAATGGCCTTTGCGTTGGCGCTACGTATTCAAAGCCAAAATTTACCGCTCCCACAGCACATAATAGCTTCGGGCAGTTGCGCACCTCACCTTCCTTTTGATCGTGAAATAACGCATAACCTTCCGCCTGATGAATTTAAAGATAAACTCGAAGATTTAAACGGGACTCCCAAAGAAATACTACAAAACCAAGAATTAATGGATATATTAATCCCATTGTTACGTGCTGATTTTAAAATAGCAGAGACATATCAATCTGAAAAAATAGCCATAAATTGCCCTATGACCATATTAGGTGGAACTGAAGACAGTGGCATACCTCTAGAAAAACTTAATGCATGGGGAGAGCTGTCAATTTTCCCCGTGAATATTTCTATAATTACTGGTGATCATTTCTTTATAAATACCAACACAGCGGTTGTCATCAATAGAGTATCTAAGGTTGCAGATACTGTACTCAAACACTTGAACCAAAGACTCAAAACTACCTATTAATAGTTATTTTACAGAAGCTTACATGAAAACAATACTTAACCAAAAAACATTACACCAAGATTTAGATATAATGTCTCTTGCATTATATGGTCACGCTTGTTTCACGAGCTTTTTAGTACAAAATAAAAAGGTAAAAGGATTACACTTCCATCTTGAACGTTTAATCAATGATTCATTTGAAATATTTGGGCAAAGCCCTGATAAAAACGAAATACTAAAAAATATTTTAGCATTCTTAAATCAGCAAAAAACTAGTTACTATGGCGGTGTTCGCATAACAGTTTTCCCATCAAATTTTTCATTATCAAATCCTGGAGATTTTAAAATATTTAATATATTGGTAACAGGAAGAAAAATTGAAAATACAAATGCATCACCTATAAACATCGTTAGCATTGAAGCAAAACGCACTTGTCCTTTACAAAAAACATCAAACATAATTGCTAATATTAAAGCAAGAATTGAAGCTCAAGGCAAAGGAGCTCAAGATGCATTAATGCTGCATAATGACATAATAACAGAAGGAGCTACTTGGAATATATTTTTTGGTACTGGTAATAACCTCGTCACACCATCGATACAATCGGAAGTTTTACCCGGAATCGCACGTAAATTGTTAATTGAGGCTGCGATTTCTTCTAATTACAAAATAATGGAGTCTGAAATAGAAATAACTGAAATTGAAAAGTACGAATACTGCTTTATCAGTAATTCACTCATTGGACTTAGACCTGTATTCCGTATAAATAACATTATTTATGACACGGAGAATCCAAATATAAAATATTTACAGCAAAAATTCGGAGAGATACCAGATGAAAATATAGTCTCGTAAATGAACTATTGAACGTCAGAAAATCAATTAAATTTATAGCCATCAAATATGAATTAGAATAATTAATGCTTGAAGTATTTTAACGTAATTATAGCTTAACTAAATCGGAACATTCCATGAAACACCATTTTATCCACATTTTTAAACGTTTAAGTGAAGTATATTTATTTACTCAAGAATCATCACCTTTTATTGGGACACTTTCCTTAAAACAAAGTATTAAACAGGGGGTAATGAGATTAACCAGCCCCTACAAAAAACAACGTGATTATATTGAAAACAATATCCATTTAAATGATAAAGCAGCACCTCTTCGCAAGAAAGGTTATATGCCAATTGAACAGTTAAACAGTGAAGAAGTAGATGCATTACAGCAATTATATTTAAATTATAATGCTGATAATAAAGATTTTATCAAAGCTAAAGAAAATGGTACCGAAATAGATTCTATAAAAGTTTTACAAGAACATATGCTGAAAAATGACATACAGCGCTCTTACACCGTTACTTCAAACGGTAATGATAAAATTTCAGAGCTTTGGCGTAAAGAAAGTAATATAACAATAGCTCAACAATTCCTTCAGATACCACGTAAAGAATTAAATGGTATGGCTTTTATTGACAACCTTAGTTATGTTGAATCCAAAACAGAATTTGATAATATTAATGCCTTATCATGGCATAGAGACTCAGATCATTATCGCTTTCTTAAAATCTTCTATTTTCTGACTGATTGTGAGGAGGGTCAAGGCCATCATGAATATATGTCGGGAACTCACCGTATATTACCTTTCAAATTAGCACCTCTTAGAAACTATCATGAAAGCGAATTGAAAGATGTTCTGCCTAATATAGAGAAAGTTATAGTCACAGGAACAGCAGGTAAAGGTTTTGCCGAAGATACATTTGGATTTCACCGTGGAACTCCTTTTACAAAACCTGGATCACGATTATTAATGCAATTAATTTATTATCCCAATGATGTTAGTTGGGGCGAAGAATTAACTCCACATTAATCAAAACCAAAAAATTATTATCTTCTTTAAACACGAATAACATCGCTATAATTTTTAGCTTTGTTATTCGTTGGTATTTATTGAAATTACAATCCCGCATTGATTAAATTTAAATGACTATAAAAACAGACGAATTACGTACAAGTATGATCAGGCATATAATATCTCCTGCTCAGTTGGAAAAAAACATCCCTTTACCCATAGAGGTTATTGACTTTGTATCAAGCTCCCGTCAACGCGTTGTTAATATTTTAAGTGGTAAAGATAAACGTTTATTAATTATTATAGGCCCTTGTTCTATTCATGATGCAGAGGCGGCTCTTGACTACTCAAAACAATTGAAGTTATTACAAGACAAATATATCAATGAACTTGTACTTGTCATGCGAGTGTATTTTGAACCTCCCCAAGAACTAACAAACTGGAAGGGATTTGTTAGTGACCCAGATCTAGACAATTCCTTTGAAATTGAAAAAGGTTTACATTCTGCTCGGACTTTATTATTGGAAATTAACAAACTTGGCTTAGCTACAGGTACTGAATTCTTTAACACAACGACAAGTAATTATTTTTCCGATTTAATTAGCTGGAGTTCTGTGAGTACTAATACAGTCGAATCACAAATCCATCGTGAACTGGCTTCAATTCTGCCTTGTCCGGTAGGCTTTGAAAATAACACTGACGGTAGTATCAATATAGCAATGGACGCCATAAAAGCTGCTAGCAACCCTCAAGTGCTTTTCTCACAAAATAAACACGGGCAGATGAGAACTATTCAAACGCCGGGTAATCTCTATCCCCATCTTATATTGAAAGATGGAGGTGAACTTAATTATTCAACTAACGATATAAAAAAGACTACAGAAATACTTACAGCATCTGATTTTTATCAAAAAGTAATAATAGATTGCAATCATTTAAATTATTTAAAAGAACATAACAGTCAACTTGACATTGCCCGCTCTGTAAGTAAGCGAATTAAGGAATGTTCAACGAATATTTCTGGTATTATCCTTAAAAGTTTTTTAGTGGAGGGCAAACAAGAAATAACCGCAACACAATCGATAACTTATGGTCAAAGCATAACAAATGCTTGTATTGATTTAAATCAAGCCGATAGTATTCTCTTAATGCTTAGCCAAACAGTAAAAGATAAACATAATAGAAGAGAAATAATGCCTAATAGTGTTGTGCATGCCTAGCTGACATCATAGCGACGTTTACATAATAACGATGGACGCCCATATAATGCATTAAATAGTACGACTCCGTGGGAATATTTAAGCAATGGCCAATACAGAGAAGGTCTAATTTAAGCAGTAAATAGTTTAACACCAATAAAATGTAGAAGCGTAGGTTACCACCAAATGAGCCAGAGAAAACTCACTGAGATGTCGTTTAATCCAGATAGCTATACAGGCTCTTTATAAGTAATCAATTTGTAGTATTTCCATCTATTAAACACCATAAAAAAGAAATGAAATTAAACTTTATCAAAAAAAT
Organism: Francisellaceae bacterium; assembly: GCA_047632655.1. Classification (GTDB taxonomy): domain Bacteria; phylum Pseudomonadota; class Gammaproteobacteria; order Francisellales; family Francisellaceae; genus CAJXRW01. The sequence goes on from JBLIDR010000004.1 coordinate 12,425, forward strand.
AATAGAAATTGAGCTTTCACACACCTTTGACGTTCAGTGCGCTATAGTCCATTTCGACAAAAGCATTTACAAACCAGCTGAATTTTACACACACTCAGTTAGCCTACCAAAAACAATAAAAAATTCCGTATATAATAGGCAAGCAGAGTTCTTAGCTGGTAGGTTAGCAGCAAAAACCTCACTGCGTCGACTAGGCTTTAATTCCTTCACTGTCCATGTAGGTGAACAACGTCAACCAATTTGGCCTAAAGGGATTTATGGTTCTATCACGCATATTGAGGATAAGGCTATTTGTGTTGCAGGAAGCAATGTATATATAGGTATTGATTTAGAGAGCTGGATTTCCTTTGACACGATGCTACAAATTAGAGATCAAATAGTAATAAGCAAGGAACTTGTTTTACATAAAAAATATGGTATTAAGGAAAGTAGATTATTCACTTTAATTTTCTCTGCCAAAGAAAGTATATTCAAAGCCCTATTTGAGCAAGTAGGGTATTATTTCGATTTCAAAGCAGTCGAGTTAATCGACATTTCACTCGATAAGGAGTTACTAACATTTAAACTAAAAACTAATTTAGGGAAATATTTAACTATTGGAAAGTTACTCCAATGTCAGTTTAAATTTTATGCTGATTGCGTTTTAACAATTATTATTGAATACAAAAAGAACAAAGTGAGTTTCAATTCTTTAGAAAAAAAATTATATTTACCGGGGATGTTATCTAATTGATCTAAGTTCTGTTTAAATCACCGTGAGTAGTGCTTCAATCCTTTCTAGCTTTTCTAAGTATAATGATGCAGAAACAGAGTTAGATCTTGTCGGTAAAATTAGTGAACCAATACTAATAAGGTTCCGTCCAATGATTTCATCTAGATTTAATTCCTACTATCTTTGACCCCTTTCACAGAAAAAAAAGTCCTTATTCAGAAATCAAACTAGCCTTTTCAGTAGACGTTTAAATAGCCAAGATAATTGACCAAACAAGCTTAATAAGCCTTGCAGCAATACATATAATGTTAACCGACTTGGACGCCGAAAAGCTCTTTTCCAAAGTTGGCGCATTTGCGGGTATCGAAAATTTACGAGCTTGTGTAATGGGGATGGGAAAGATGGAGCAAGCGTAATCCCTATAGACTCATCTACAGGGTCAACAGCATGCCACCAAAATGGTGGAATATAGAGAGCATCGCCTTCTTGTACTGTAATGACACTTACATCAATATTATCTTTAAATTCTTTAAGAAATTCGCTTCCATTTAGGTATTTTTCATTAACCACTTTTTCCAGAATATCATCATAAGGGCCATCTTCACTGTTAAATAAGCCTACTTTTTTAGCTCCGGTTATCTGACACATTAATGTTTCTCCTCCTGGATGTGGGTGCCATCCTGTACCAGCGTTTTTGTATAAGA
>JBLIDR010000005.1:0-13801 GCA_047632655.1 Francisellaceae bacterium
AAGAAATCATTGATACTAATCATAAGCTATGATTGAATCGTATGGGTTGGTAGCAGAAGAAATTAAAGCAATGAGGTACAGATATATGTTTGGAATTGATTTTTCGCAAAAATAAAGACATGATAAATCTAGGAATAATTTTAAGTTCATACAAAATTTTAGTATATTTATACTGAGTGACTATTTTACGATAGTCATCGCATAGACTGGCTGTATTGGTGCTAAACCATTACGGCTGAAGTAGAACCTATATCAAGGGGCATTTATATATGAAAATACAAATCACTGGGCGTCATCTAGAAATTACATCAGCATTAAGATCTCATGTAGAGGAAAAGCTAAGCAAGCTTGATCATCATTTTGATAATATATTAGACTTACAGGTTGTGTTGCATGTGGAAAAGGATAGTCACTTTGCGGAAGCTAAGTTATCTGTCCCTGGTGATGAAATTGTAGCAAAATCTGAAGGTGAGAACATGTATATGGCAATTGATATGTTGCGAGATAAGCTAGATAGACAAGTGGTTAAGCACAAACAAAAACTAAGATCACATCATAGATCAAGACATGATAAATATGATGCGTTAAACGCTCTTGATTTGGCTGATGAGCCGAATGATTAGTGTCTACATTTTCTAGTTTCATTTCACCAAGTAGAACCCTTCGTGGAACAAATATCAAAAGTAAAAAAAAGATGTTTGAGGTTCTAAGCCGGATATTATCACCAGTAGGTGATGATCAGGTATCTGATAATTTTATTTACCAAAAATTGTATGCTCGTGAAAGAATCGGTAGTACTGGAGTAGGGCGAGGTGTTGTAATGCCTCATTGCCGAGTGCCTAACCTTAGTATTACACGCTTGGCTATCATTGTATTGAATGAACCAATTGAATATGACACTCCTGATGATCTTCCTGCCGATATATTTTTAGGCATAATTTTTCCAGAAGATGCTCGAGATATACACTTAAAGTTTCTCTCAAATATAGCTAAAATGCTAAGACAAGACAGTTTTAGAGAAAAACTAAGAGCTACTCAAGATAATGAGCAATTATATGATTTTCTGCTTAATACTGATGACTAAAATAGAAATCATTTATTAATCCTATGATGTCTTCTCAATATTTACACGCTGTCCTAGTCAAAGTTTTTGATGTAGGTGTTTTATTATTAGGTGCGCCAGGTGTTGGAAAGTCATCGATTGCAATTGCTTTAGTAAAAAGAGGGCACTGTTTAGTGGCAGATGATATTGTAAAGTGCTGCAAAAAAAACAATAAAATATATGGCTGCCTTAATGACCCTACCTATTTAGGTAAGATTTATATTAAAGATAAAGGAATGTTTGACCTTGCCTCTTGGCATGATAATGCAGTTAAATCAGTATCCAAAATTCAGCTGGGTATACGCTTAATTCAAAATACTAAAGAAGCTAATATACTTGATGAACAGGTTAGGTATATGAATATTTTAGGTGTTAATACATTAGTACATGATATAACATATGGTGACTATCATGATATATGTAGCATGATAGAGAAGTTAGTCAGAGCACTAAAGAGTTACTATGGGTGAAGCAGTAAAAGAAATGAAAGATTTTGAATTAAAGTTGATTCTTATCAGTGGTCGCTCTGGCGCAGGGAAAACGACGGTTATGCAGGTATGTGAGGACTTGGGTTTTTTTTGTATAGATAATTTACCTTTGTCGGTTTTAACTCATACCGTTGAAATCCTTAAGAGAGATCAATTTTACGATAAAATAATGATAGGTATTGATTCTAGAAGCTTTATTAAAAATATAGATGTTTATGCTGACACAATAAAAGATCTGTATCAGTTAAATGATGATACTGAAATTTGGTACATGGATGCAGATACTGAAACTTTAAAATCAAGATATAGTGAAACGCGTAGAAGGCATCCTTATTCACATGGGGAGGTTTCATTGGATATTGCATTAACTTCTGAGAAAAAATGTCTAGAGGATTTTATTGGCTTGACTGATAAAATCATTAATACATCTCAAACTAATATTGCTCAGCTACGTGAGTTGGTTAAAAGAAGTGTAAGTACCGCAAGTGTCTCTACACTACAAGTAAACATTTTTTCTTTTGGTTTTAAGTATGGAGTGCCCAATCAGGCAGATTATATTTTTGATGTTAGATGTTTACCTAACCCTTATTGGGAACCTGAATTAAGAAGTCTATCTGGTAAAGATCAAAATGTAATAGATTTCTTTAAATCAAAAATTAATGTTCAAGAAATGGTAGATGATATATATATATTTATTTATAAGCGTTTTGGGCAGTTTAAAGATCTTGACAGAAGTTACTTAGATATTGGTATTGGTTGTACAGGTGGTCAGCACAGGTCGGTATATATTGTTGGTGAATTAATTAAGAAAATTAAAGAAGCTAGTGACTTGTCCCTTGTTTCACATCACAGGGAGTCAAGCAAATGGTAGATATTATTCTTGTCTCACATGGTAGCATAGCTTCTTCCATATATGAAGTTGCTTTAGAAATTATGCCTGACTATGCGGGGCAGGTTTTTATAATAGATGATATTAATGTCGCTGGAAGTGATTATTTTGAACATAGTTTATTGGCCATCATGAAAAATTTTAATGACGAAGTGTTAATTATGACAGATATATGCGGAGCGACCCCCGATAATACAGTAAAAAGAGTATTAAGCGGTTTTGATGTTATGATCGTTTCTGGCTTAAGCTTACCTATGCTACTTAAAGTTTTTAATTATGGCGACAAACCATTGAGTGAATTAGTAGTGCTGGCTTGTGAAGGGGCAATAAACGCTGTAAGTGTTTGTTATGGTGGGAATATATGATTCAACAAAGCATATATGTTCAAAATAAATTAGGCCTACATGCTAGGGCTGCGGCCAAGCTAGTATCCCTTGCATCAAAATATTCAAGTGAAACTCAAATGATCATTAAAAAAACCAATGTTCCAGCAAACTGTAAAAGTATTATGGGTATTATGATGCTTGGAGCGAGTAAAGGTACTGAGGTTGATATTATTTCCTCAGGTAATGATGAACAAAGTGCGCATGACGCAATTATTGCTCTTTTTGATAATAAATTCGGGGAAGAATAAGGTATTCAAAAATTATTAGTAGCCTCCTGAAGATATTTTCTTGTTGTTTAATTAAAATACGGTTAAAATGCTCCGCTGTATATATCGAAAAAGTTAGTTTAAATATTAGGAGAATAGAATGATTAGCACCGAACAAAAACAAGAAATTGTCAAAGATTACCAAACATCAGAAGGTGATACAGGCTCACCTGAGGTACAAGTTGCATTGTACACGGCTCGTATTAAAGATTTAACTGAGCATTTTAAAGCTCATAAACATGATTTTCACTCTAGAAGAGGGTTATTACGTTTAGTTAGTCAACGCCGTAAAATGTTAGATTATCTGAAAGGTAAAAATATTGAAGCGTACCGTTCATTGATAGCTCGTTTAGGTTTACGTCGATAAATTAAATATACTATTAAGGTATCATTTGTGAAAGTATTTAAAAAAATTATTCAGGTTGGCAATCAGCAAATCGAAATTGAAACAGGGTTAATGGCAAGGCAAGCAACTGCTGCAGTGACGGTTAGTTGTGGTAATTCAAAAGTTCTTGTTACAACAGTTGCAAGAACAAAAGCTAAAGAGGGAGCGGAATTTTTCCCGTTAACAGTGAATTATCAAATTAAAGCTTATGCTGCTGGACGTGTCCCTGGTGGTTTTTTAAAAAGGGAAGGTCGCCCAGCTGATAAAGATACATTGGTAGCTCGTTTAATTGATAGACCACTGAGACCTTTATTTCCTAAAGGTTTTTTTAATGAAATTCAGATTATTGCTTCTGTCGTTTCTTACGATGTAAATGTGCAGCCAGATATGCTAGCGCTGATCGGTGCTTCGGCTTCGTTAGCTTTGTCAGGCGTTCCATTTGACGGACCAGTTGGAGGCGTTAGAGTTGGATTTATTAATGGTGAGTATGTTTTGAACCCATCTATTGCTGATTGTGAAAAATCTGATCTTGAGTTAATTGTTGCTGGAACAAAAGACGCTGTTCTAATGGTTGAGTCTGAAGCAAAAGAATTACCTGAAGAAACAATGCTTGGTGCAGTCCTTTACGGTCATCAAGAAATGCAAAGTACTATTGATGCGATAAATGAGCTTGTTGAACATGCAGGTAAGCCTAAATGGGTCCTTGAAGAGGCTATAGAGAATAAAATATTAAAATCTCAAATTAAAAGTGCATTTAAAAAATCTATTGAAAAGTGTTATAATGAGAAAGAAAAACAGATTCGCTCTCAAGCTTTAAGTGTTTTAAAGAAAGAAGTGGTTGAGAAGTTAATTTCTGATTCAAGTGATACAGAAGAATACACAGAAAAAGAAATATTAGGGGTTTTCTCATCTATAGAAAAAGATTTTGTACGTAAACAAATATTGTCAGGAAAGCCTAGAATAGATGGCCGTGATACTCGTACGGTTCGTCCAATTGATGTGCGCACAGGAGTATTGCCCGGTGCTCATGGATCTGCGTTATTTACACGCGGTGAAACTCAAGCGCTTGTAGTTACGACATTAGGTAATGAGCGAGATGCTCAAATGATTGAAGATATGAGTGGCGATTATAAAAACCGTTATATCTTGCAATATAACTTCCCTCCTTTTTCTGTTGGTGAGACAGGTTTTGTTGGTGCTCCAAAAAGACGTGAAATCGGCCATGGTAATTTAGCATATAGAGCAACGAAATCAGTTTTCCCAAATGATGCTTCTTACCCTTATGTAGTTCGTGTTGTGTCTGAAGTATTAGAGTCAAATGGTTCTAGCTCCATGGCAACTGTTTGTGGTGGTTCATTATCCATGATGGATGCAGGTGTTCCTTTGACTAACCCGGTTGCTGGAATAGCAATGGGTTTGATCAAAGATGGTGAAAAATATGCTGTATTGTCTGATATATTAGGGGATGAAGATCACCTTGGTGATATGGATTTTAAAGTCGCTGGAACAAAAGACGGCGTTACTGCTCTGCAAATGGATATTAAAATTAAAGGTATTTCTAGAGATATCATGGTTAATGCTCTGAACCAAGCCAAAGATGGTCGTTTGCATATTTTGGGTATTATGAATGAGGAATTATCCTCATCTAGAAATGAAGTTGCTGATAATGCATTACAGATCAATGTAGTTAAGATACCAACAGATAAAATCAGAGATCTTGTTGGTAAAGGTGGCGCAACTATCCGTAAAATCCAGGAAGATACAGGGGCAACTTTAGATATTTCTCAGGATGGTGAAGTTAAAATTTATGTCAATAGCAAGGCTGCTTTAGAAGCTTGTGTAGAAAAAATTTCTGAAAGCATAGCTTTTATTGAAAACGGCCAAACATTTGAAGGCACTGTCGTTAAACTCATGGACTTTGGTGCTTTTGTTAATTTAATGCCAGGTAAAGATGGGCTGCTACATATATCTCAATTTGGATCTGATGTGTCTGACTTATCTAGCCATGTTCAAGAGGGCCAGAAGATAAACGTTACAGTTGCAAATGTTGATCGTGGTGGTAAAATAAAATTAGTAATGTCATAAAAAGGATGTAGTTATGAGCAGCGTGGTCCAAATAGAAGATCCAACAGAATCTTTACCTGTTAATTTCACTGATTCTGCCGCTAATAAAGTTAAAGAGCTTATTGATGAAGAAGAAAACTTAAATTTAAAGCTTAGAGTTTATATCTCAGGTGGAGGTTGTTCTGGTTTTCAATATGGCTTTACTTTTGATGAAGCTAAGAACGATGATGACATGTCCTTTGACAAAAATGAGGTGACCTTGTTGATTGACTCTATGAGCTTTCAATATTTAATCGGAGCTGATATTGACTATAAAGAAGATGTTGACGGTGCTCATTTTGTAATACGGAACCCTAATGCAAAAACTACTTGTGGTTGCGGTTCATCTTTTTCCATCTAATTAATTGCTGTCTGTTCATTAATAATTTACTTACATAGCTTATATTTCAATAATAAGCGGTTATATTCTTTTGTTTTCTATACTTATCCATTATCAATTGGTATTCTTTTAAAAATAACAAAGGATCATGTTCTAATTAATTTTTTCTTTATATAGAAGATTTTTATTATGAATTTGACGATATATTAGCTATTGTTAATATGGTAAATTATTAAATGCTTAGAAATATAAGAAGGAGTGAAATTTGAACAAGAAAGAAGGTAAGCACCTATTCCAAGATTACAAGCCTGAAGTTGGGGTTTATGATGAGTTATTTAGCCAAGACGGTATGCCTTATCCTGAAGTTAGTTCAGTGGTTAGCTTATTAAATAAAGTCAGCGCTACTGACTTCATTGAGAAGCAATTATTTGTGGACGCCTCATTTTTACAGAGCGGGATAACTTTCACTGTTTATGCTGATGATTCTGGTACTGAGAAAATTTTCCCGTTTGATTTGATTCCTAGAATTATTTCAGAATCTGAATGGGACGGTCTAGAAAAAGGCTTGGCGCAAAGATTAAAGGCGCTGAATTGTTTTTTAAATGACATTTATTCAGATCAGGAAATAATTGAAGCTGGCGTTATTCCAAGAGACCTTATTGAAACATCTGAAGAATATTTGCCGCAAATGAGAGGGGTCACACCACCAGGTGGTGTTTATTGCCATATAGCAGGGCTCGATCTTATCAAAGATGAAAATGGGTTTATGGTTCTTGAAGATAATGTTAGGACTCCGTCAGGTGTTTCATATGTTCTCGAGAATAGAAATAATTTAAAAAGAGTTCTACCTGATGTTTTTTCCAGGTCAAATGTTAGAAGAGTCGCTAATTATCCTATGCAATTACGTAAAGCCTTGAATGAACTTTCACCGCGACAAGAAATTGATGGTGTAAGTATAAAAGGGATGACAGTAGTATTAACTCCAGGTCAATATAATTCAGCTTATTTTGAGCATGGATATTTAGCTCGTAAAATGGGTTGTGAGTTGGTTAATGGTTCAGATTTATTTATTCATGAAAATTATGTGTACCTTAAAACCACCAAGGGACCAAAACTAGTCACTGTTATTTATCGTAGGATTGATGACCCTTTCTTGGACCCTGAGTTTTTCAACCCAGAAAGTATGCTTGGTGTTCCAGGTCTTATGCAAGTTTATAAAGCAGGTAATGTGGTTCTTGCTAATGCTGTCGGTAATGGAATTGCAGATGACAAGGCGGTTTATCCATACGTGCATGAAATGATTCGATATTATCTAGACGAAGAACCATTATTAGCTCAGGTTAAAACATTTTTTTGTCATGAGGAAAAAGATAGAGGTTATGTATTAAAGAACTTGGATAAACTGGTTATTAAAGAAACTAATGGTTCTGGTGGCTATGGTATGCTCATTGGTCCTCAGGCATCTCAAGAGGAAAGAGATGAGTTTGCTAAAAAAATCACAGATAATCCAAGGGGATATATTGCTCAGCCTCTGATTGAGTTATCAACTAGTCCGACGTTCTTAGATAATAAAGTTGTACCGAGGCGAGTTGATTTGCGTGCATTTTTAGTTACAGGAAAAACAACTTGGGTTATGCCCGGAGGTCTTGCTCGGGTGGCGTTGACAGAAGGATCTTATGTGGTGAATTCTAGCCAGGGTGGTGGTTCAAAAGACGCATGGGTATTGGGAGGTACAAAATGATTTCACGTACAGCAGAAAACTGCTTTTGGTTAACACGAAATTTAGAACGAATTGAAATGTTAAATAACGCGATTGAAGTAACGCATGATATTGCTCTTGAAACAGCATCGGATGTATATGACACCTGGTTTCCTATAGTAATTGTTCTTGGTGGTCAAGATGCCTTTCTTGACGGAGAAAAAGTAGCAGCTAGCCATGATCAATCTAAAATTTTAGATTTTTTAGTGTGGGATAAAGAAAATCCTACCTCTATATATACTTCATTTTTGGCGGCTCGTGAGAATGCCAGAATTGTTCGTGATTTAATGTCATTTGAAATGTGGGAAGTTATCAATAAAGCTTGGATATGGTTAAATAAGCCTGCGACAAAAAAATTATTTAAAAACGATATAAATGTTTTCTGTACTGAAATTGCCCATATGTGCGCAACATGGAAAGGTATGTTTCATAATTTGATTTTAAGGGATGATCCTTTTTATTTTATGAAGTTAGGGGTTTTACTAGAACGAACAAGTTTGACTGCTAGGTTAATGGATGTGCATTATCACCGTCATATTGATTTAACATCGTCACAAGAAACCATGTATGAATCTTTATATTGGCAAGAGATGTTGCAATATTGTATGTCGTATGATGCATTTGTAAGACGACCTTATGTTGATGTTGGACGTGAGCAAGTTGCAGAATTTTTATTACACGAGCCTGATTTTCCAAGAACAGTTGCATACTGCTTAAAAGAGTCTATTAATTGTCTTGGCGAAGTCAGACAACAATCAAGTTATAAAATTGGTAATGATTGCTTTGAAAAGTTATTTAAAATTTACAACATTGTGGTAGATACTGAGATATCTGAAGTATTAGATTCAAGCCATGAGTTTTTAACTGCATTAATTAATGATATAATGAGTTTGTGTGAACAGATCCATTCAGACTTTTTTGATGTTGATGTGGAAGTCTTTTCAAAAATGCTATCACCAGTAAAATAAATATGTGTTGAAAATAAAGGTTATATAATGTCAAGTGAATTATTAGCGATATCCTCTGATTGCCCAATTTCACCTAAAATTAGTTTTAAAAAAAAATCAACTCTGCCTGACGAATTGAAGAAAGATTTCGTTTGGGGTATTGCTTGGTATCCAGTTGATTATAATGCGGCAACAGTCGTTAAAGAATCAAATCTTGAAAATACTGATGCGCTTACAGAACTATTGCAAGATAACAATAGTTTTTATTCGACCGTATTTACCGGTCATTTTTATGCTAGTGAGCAAGAAAAAATGGTTCAAGATATTCAACCCTTTAGTCGTCCGTATGCGGGTAAAGATTGGATACTTGTTCATAATGGTGATTTTAAGGATGGTTACAGAGACCAATTATCTTTATTGCATTCCGCTTTTGAAGCTGTGGGCTCTACAGATTCTGAGCACGTATTATGTTGGTTGCTGACTAAACTTCAGCTTCATAAGGCGAGAACATTAAGTGATGTCGAGTATTCACTGTTACACACATGGATTAAAAAACTGAATGAATTGGGTCAATGTAATCTAGTCTTTAGTGGCGGGGACTCAATGGTTGTGTATCAAGACGTGAATGATTACAACCCAATATATTGCTGTAAATTTTACCCGCCTAATAGTTATGCGTATTTAGATTTAAATAAAACTCATATTGAAATTGGTGAAGGTGATGACCATCTAAGAAGCTATATTGTTTTCTCCCATTCACCAGTTGGAGGTTATGTCTGGAAAAAATTATGGCCAGGACAAATGCTTGTAGTTTCTCATGGGAAAATTGTCTGGGATTCATCATTAGAAGAAAATGAATTTATTGATTCTAATATGGCTATAAATACACAACAACAAAATAATTATAAAGCTGGTATAGATATAGGACGATCTAGACAAATAAATTTAAGCACCAAGAATGAAGACGGTTATATACTTTCGCGTTCCAGCAAGAATAAGCCTGAGCAAAGGCTACTTAAAATTGTTCATGAAACTAAATATTCATATGAAAAAACTATAACATTAAGCAAACATTCTTTTCGCTTGCAACCTATATTTGATCGAAAACAAGAAGTCTTGGACTATCATTTATTTGTTTCCGCTGGTTGCCGTCATGAAACTTTTGAAGATGTCTTTGGCAATACAGTAACTTATGTTGAGATAGTAGAGCCATATGATGAGTTGATTGTTAGAATGGAGGCTAAAGTATCGCTGCCTAAGCATCCAAATAAAAAACAGAGTTTAATTCGTAGGCGAACTAGTATACCACTTACATGGATGCCCTCACAGCGACAAATGATGCAAGCGTTTCTATTACCATTTGAACTACCAGAATCTCAATTGATAGAGCTAATGGATTACGCCATGAGTTTTGTGGCTAGAAATGATTATGATGTAATTGCTGTTTTAAATGACATTAATCGTACCATCTTTAAAGAGTATCAATATAAATCAGGATCAACAACATTTAGCACTACAGCTTTTGATGTCTACTGCTCACGTAAAGGTGTATGTCAAGATTTTTCAAATTTATTTATTTGTTTGGCCCGTTTATTAGGCGTACCTGCACGCTACCGTTCAGGCTATATATTTAATGGTGGCCAATATGAAAATTCTGAAATGAGTGATGCTACCCACGCTTGGGTTGAGATATATTTGCCTTGGATTGGCTGGCATGGTTATGACCCGACTAATGGTTGTTTAGCTATGAGTGATCATGTACGCGTTGCATGTGGCCGTAGTTATTTAGATGCAACGCCAACATCAGGTACAATTTATCAAGGTGGTGGTACAGAAAAATTATCAATTAACGTTAAAGTTTTTGATGTTACTTAAGTTTATTGATGTAAATATAAAAAACAGAGGTAAATATGAAATTATGTAATTTTGAAGTAGGGCAGGATAAACCATTTTTTCTTATAGCTGGGCCATGTGTTATTGAAAGCGAAGATCTGGCAATTGAAACAGCTGGCTATTTACAAGAGATGGCAAAAGAGTTAGGTATTAATTTCATCTATAAGTCATCTTATGATAAAGCTAACCGCTCATCAATTAATAGCTTTAGAGGTCTTGGTGTTGAGAAAGGCTTAAGTATATTAGAAAAAGTTAAATCTACCTTTAATGTTCCAGTCTTAACAGATGTGCATGAGGATTCACCATTGAGTGAAGTTGCTTCAGTTGTTGATGTTATGCAGACACCAGCATTTTTATGCCGTCAAACAAATTTTATTTTAAATGTATGCAAGCAAGGCATACCTGTTAATATTAAAAAGGGACAATTTATGGCTCCTTGGGACATGGAACATGTTGTTAAGAAAGCCAAGTCAACCGGAAATGATAACATTATGTGTTGTGAGCGTGGTGCTTCTTTTGGTTACAACAATCTTGTTTCAGACATGAGGTCTATTCCAATTATGGCATCAACAGGATGTCCGGTTGTTTTTGATGCAACACATTCTGTGCAGTTACCTGGTGGCCAGGGTTCAACTTCTGGTGGTCAGAGAGAACATGTTCCAACACTTGCTAGGGCAGCAGTAGCTGTTGGTGTTGCTGGGCTATTCTTGGAAACACATCCAAATCCACAAAAAGCATTAAGTGATGGGCCAAACTCTTGGCCAATGCATGAGATGAAGTCATTGATTTCTAACTTGCAAAAGATAGATAATGTTGTTAAAAATAATTAATAGCTATAGCGCATGCTATAAATAATAACTAAATAGGAATAAATCTAAATATGTCAAAAATAAAAAAAATAATTGCTAGAGAAATTATCGATTCAAGAGGTAACCCAACAGTCGAGGCAGATGTTATTTTAGAATCTGGTGCTTTCGGACGTGCAGCGGTACCTTCAGGGGCTTCTACTGGTTCTAGAGAAGCAATTGAGTTGCGTGATGGAGATTCTTCTCGCTACCATGGTAAAGGTGTTAAAAAAGCAATTGAATTTATTAATAAAGACATAAATGATTTATTGGTTGGTAGAGAAGCAAAAAACCAAAAGCATGTTGATGCGGCAATGGTCAAGGCTGACGGGACCAACAATAAAGCTAAATTTGGTGCTAATGCAATTTTAGCTGTTTCATTGGCTAATGCTAAGGCTGCTTCAATTGAAAAAGGTCTACCTTTTTATTCTTATTTGTCACCAAATAGAAGATTTGTTATGCCTGTTCCAATGATGAATGTTATTAATGGTGGCGCCCATGCTGACAACAATGTTGATATGCAAGAATTTATGATTGTACCCACAGGGTTTAAATTATTCTCCGAGGCCTTAAGGGCTGGTGTTGAAATTTTTCATACATTAAAGAAAGTTTTGGTTTCATCTGGTTATAGCGTTCCTGGTGTTGGTGACGAAGGCGGATATGCGCCAAATTTACCATCTAATGAAATGGCTATTGAAATGATCATTAAGGCTATTGAAGAGGCGGGTTATAAGCCAGGAGATGACGTTCACATAGCGTTAGATTTAGCTAGTAGCGAATTCTATAAAGATGGAAACTATCATTTAGCCTCAGAAAATAAAGCATTGTCTTCTGAAGAAATGGTTGATTATTTGGCAGATTGGGTTGAAAAATACCCAATTATATCAATTGAAGATGCCTTAGATGAAAGTGATTGGGATGGCTGGAAAATCTTAACTGAGAAATTAGGTGATAAGGTTCAGCTTGTTGGTGATGACCTTTTTGTAACTAATACTAGTATCTTAAAAGAAGGTATAGATAAGGGTATAGCTAATTCTATTCTAATTAAGCTAAATCAAATTGGAACATTAACAGAAACTCTTGAAGCAATTAGAATGGCTCATGATGCAAATTATACCACAGTAATTTCACATCGCTCTGGTGAAACTTCTGATACAACCATTGCTGATTTAGCAGTTGCTACAAATGCTGGCCAAATTAAAACTGGTTCTTTGTGTCGCTCTGATCGTGTGGCTAAATATAATCAATTATTACGAATTGAAGAAGCCTTGGGAAGTAAGGCATCATATCTAGGTATCAAGTCATTTAAACAATCATAGGTCTGATATATGATGGTAAGCCATCTTAAATTTCTTTTAGTTTCACTAGTTTTGATGACCCTTATTATTATGCTTCAAATTCAGTTATGGTCAGGTAGTTCTGGAATTTTTCAAGTTAATGAATTATCTTCCATTGTAGCAAAAGAACATGATATTAACGTTTTATTGTCTGAACGTAATCAAAGTCTTTATGATGAGGTCATTAGCTTGCGGGAAGATAATGCGGTAGTCGAAGGCTTAGCGCGTGAAAATCTTGGGCTCATTAAGCAAGGTGAAGTTTTTTATCAACTAATTCCGTCCAAAAGATAATGTGGTGTATCGTCCCTGCAGCTGGGATTGGATCACGTTTTGATTCTGGAATACCAAAACAATATGCTAAAATAAACCCTAATATTACAATCTTAGAGAAAACTCTCACAGTATTGTGCGAGTATGATAAATTCTCAGGAATTCTTGTCATATTAAATAAAAATGATACTCTATGGCCAATTATTGAAATTTCACAACATGAAAAAGTACACACTTGTATCGGTGGTAAAAATAGAAGTGATTCAGTTCTAAATGGATTGAGGTATTTATCCAACTCTTTAGAAGTAAGTTCTGATGAATGGGTTATGGTGCATGATGCGGCTAGACCGGGGATTACTCCAGATTTGATTAACAAGCTATATAACAAAGTAATATCTAAAAATTGCTGCGGTGGTATTTTAGCTTATCCAGTTTCAGATACCGCAAAAGAAGTTAATGAAAAAAATGAAATAAATAAAACTATTGATCGTTCAAATTTGTGGATGGCACAAACGCCACAAATATTTAAATTGAACCAACTTACGAAATCATTAACTCTTGCTAAAAAAAAAGAATTTCAAGTTACTGATGAATCATCTGCCATTGAATTTAGTGGGTTATCTCCTTTAGTCGTAGAAGGTGATGTTACTAATTTTAAAATTACAACTAAAAATGATTTAGCCATAATGCAAGCTATTTTATTTAACCAATAGATCTACAAAATCACTAACACTCGTCTGAGATAGTTTTTCAGGGTTATTACACAAATTAACAATTTTATCAGTCTGAAT
>JBLIDR010000006.1:0-13738 GCA_047632655.1 Francisellaceae bacterium
ATCTAGCATGAAAAATATTTTTAGCTTGCTTTATAAATATTAGTAATATTTATAAAAACATCAACTATATTTAAATGCAGAAGATTTAACTTGGATATCACATGATTAAAAAAATCATTTACACAAGCATCGCCTGCGCTTTAATTAATTTTTCGTATGCGAGTGACCAACATGTCATTGGCGGCCTAACTGTCGGTTTACAAGCAGGTGCATTAACACCAGCAGCTTCAAACGAGTCAGGGGGAACTAATGGTTTTGGTGGAGCTACTCTAGGCTTTGATTACCCAATTGATACTCACAATCATGTTTCACTAGGACTGGAAACAGGATTTAGTTATGCCAATAAAACAGCCAGCGATATAGATTCAACTAAAGTTGGAAAAACTTTTATTCTCCCAATTTTTGCTACATTAAAAACAGTTTTACCTTTGGGTTTATCATTTGTAGTTAAAGCTGGATCGGCATATACCCAACAAGATACTACAAACCTGATTGACAATTCCACTAGCAATTTAAGTAAATTCAGACCAATGTTTGCAGGAGGTATTGGATGGCAATTTGAACAATTAAATGTAACATCATTATATTCTCGCTATATTGGAGAAAACAATGTAACAAGTGATACCCCTCTATCTATGAACTTGTTCTCTATCCAACTTACATACACTTTTGAAGTCCAAAAAACACAATGGTGGATTGATAATGAACCAGATAATATTGATGCTAAAAAAAGTCAACAAATGGGATTTTAAGAAAACTAAAAAATAAATTAAACACTACCTTCTTGAATTTTTGGTGGTGGCAATAAAGCTTCTCTCTTTAAACCAAACATCACAGCAAGGGTACCTGCGACATAGATGGAGGAATAAGTCCCGACAATAACACCTAAAATCAAAGCTAATGAAAACTCATGTATTGATGGCCCACCCAAGAAAAATAACACTACCACCACAATTAACGTTAAGCCAGAGGTAATAATAGTTCGAGACAAGGTTTCATTGACAGATTTATTCATCACATCAATAACTGACGCTTTACGCATTTTTCTAAAGTTTTCACGAACTCGATCATAAATAACGACCGTATCATTCAGTGAGTAACCAATTACAGCTAATATTGCAGCAAGAGAGGTTAAATCAAACTGTAAATTGAATGCTGCAAAAACACCTAAAATAACGATTGGATCATGCAGTAATGCCAGACCAGCACTTAAGGCAAATTTTAATTCAAAACGAAAGGCTATATAAGCAATAATACAAATCATCGCGACTACTAAAGCAAGCAAACCGTTCGTTGCAAGTTCAGCGCCTACTTCTGGGCCAATATAATTAACAGAGGTAATTTTTGCATTCTGACCTAAAGCATTCTGAATAGTGGCTTGTAATGTTTGCTGTTCAGTTTGTCCATCAAGTGTTATATCTTGTTTGGTTTGGCCTTTTTTTGGCATTAAACGAATCATAATTTCTTTAGTAGAACCAAAGGTAGTTACCTCAACTCCATTCATACCAGATTTACTAAGGTTAGAGCGGACCGAACTCAAACTAGGCGTTTGATTGAAACTGACCTGAACTTGATACCCTCCGGTAAAGTCTATACCCCAATTAAGCCCATTTACCAGCAAAAATCCAATAGAAGAAATAATTAAAATAATAGAGACGAGACCTGTATATTTACGGATACCCATGAAATCTACATTTGTTTTTTTATTGAAAAATTCCATTTATACAGCTCCCTTTTTAATGCCAATTGAAAGCCATTTCAACTGTTTGCGTTTGCCATACATTATATTGATCATTGCCCTAGAGACAGTAATTGCTGTAAACATAGATGTTATAATACCGATAGTTAAGGTAACAGCAAAACCTTTCACAGCTCCAGTCCCAATAGCAAAAAGAATAATAGCCACAATCAACGTTGATACATTTGAATCGACAATAGTTGAAAAAGCTCGCTGGAATCCAGCATGAATTGCAGCTTGTGGCGTCATGCCATTTCTTAATTCCTCTCTAATCCTTTCAAATATCAAGACATTAGCATCAATAGCCATGCCTAGGTTTAAGACGATACCCGCTATACCTGGAAGTGTTAAGGTCGCACCAGGTATGATTGACATAACCGCAACAATAAAAAATAAATTTAATATAAGAGCAATATCCGCTACTAAACCAAGCATACCATAGTAAAGAACCATAAATATAACAACAAGTAGCAAGGCCACTGCAATAGAAATAGCTCCCATTTTAATATTTTCAGCACCCAGTGTCGGCCCAATAGTTTGTTCCTCAACAATTTGGACAGGTGTTGGTAAAGCCCCAGAACGAATCATCAAAGCTACATTTTGCGCCTCTCTAGATTCTAATCCGGTAATCTGAAAACTATTACCTAAACGAGATTGTATTGTAGCTGAGTTAATAACCTGTTTAGTTACATGAGGAATGGTAACCTCTTTGCCATTAATTATTTCTTTATCAAAATTGGTCTGTACCAAGACAGCCGCGAGCTGCTTACCTATATTCTCACCTGTTATTTTACTAAAATAACTAACTTCTGGGCCACTTAATTTAATATTCACGGCTGGTAATTGTGTTTGAGGATTTGGCGCTGCGATTGCGCCAACAATAGAACTGCCACCTAAAATAACTCTGTTATACAAAACAAGCGGTCTACCATCAGCAAAATGATATAAACCAGATCCAATCGGAACATTTCCATTTGCCGCAGACTGAACAGAGGCATCTTGATCAACCAATTGAAATTGAACTGTGGCTGTACCACCTAAAATTTGTTTTGCTCTAGCAGAATCTTGAACCCCAGGAAGCTCAATAACAACTCTATTACCATTTGACTTTGCCACAGAGGCTTCAGCCACACCTAATTCATTAACCCTATTCCTCATGACCTCAACAACCTGAGTTAATGCATTATTTTCAATCTCTTTAGTTGCTGATGAACTAATCGATAACAACAACGAATTATTTTGCTCCCCAGATTTAGATATCAACAATTGAGGAAAGTGAGATCTAATATAATCATCAGCTTTGTTTATGGCATCAGGAGATTTACTAGTGAAGTCAATCTTCACTTTACCAGAAGAAGCAATAACACCCGAATAGCGTATGTTATTTTCACGTAATTGCGTTCTCAATTCCCCAGCATAATTATCAAGGCTATTTTTAATAGCAGTATTAATGTCAGCTTCGAGCACAAAATACATACCACCTCTTAGATCAAGACCATAGCTCATTGGGCTTGCGCCAATTACTCTTAACCATTCAGGTGTATTGGGTGATAAATTTAAGGCAACAGTCATGCTATTACCAAATTTATCAGCCAATTCTGTTTGAGCTTTTGTTTGTTCATTAACCCCATTAAATAACATCGAAACAGTATATTGTTCAACATCTAGATCATGATATTTCACATCATTATTGTTTAGAGTACTTTTTATAGTACCTACCATTTTTTGTGTTATAGCAGAGCCATTTTTAGGAGAAAGCTGTAATGATGGCGTCTCACCAAACATATTTGGCAGCGCATAAATAACAGCGAAAACTATTATGATTAAAATCATAATATTACGCCATACAGGATATTGATTTAGAGGGGCTTGACCACCAGGGCGGTTATACATTCTGATACTACCTTAAATGTAAAACTAATTTGCTTTGACTGTGCCTTTTGGCAATACACCATTAATGGCATTCTTTTGGATTTTAACATTAACCCCTTCTGAAACAGTGAGTTCAATAAAGTTATCGCCTACATTTGATATCTTACCAATAATGCCACCATTTGTGCTTACCTCATCACCTTTTGCAACTGAACCAAGCATTTTTTTATGTTCTTTACTTCGTTTCATTTGTGGACGAATCATTAAAAAATAGAAAATCGCAATAAATGCCACAAGCATAATAATAGAACTATAACCAGAACCACCTTCTCCACCACCAAATATAGCGCCTATACCCCCACCTTCTGCAGCGTATGCACCACTAACAGAAACTAAACTCATTGCTAATATCGCAAGTATCTTATTCATACAAATTTCCTTTTATTAATTTAAAATTTTGGTACTGGTAAATTACGTTTCGCATAAAATAATTCAACGAACTCTGCAAATGTACCTGACTCAATTGAATTACGCAAACCATTCATTAAATTTTGATAAAAGGTTATATTGTGAATTGTATTCAACTGCGCACCCAAACATTCCTTACTTTTATCTAAATGATGCAAGTAACTTTTACTAAAGTTGCTGCAAGTATAGCAGTCACACGTATCATCCAAAGGGGTAACATCCATCTTATATTGGGAATTTCTAATTCTTACTATACCTGTGTCAACAAATAACTGGCCATTACGTGCATTTCTTGATGGCATGACACAATCAAACATATCTACACCTCTACGCACACCTTCAACTAAATCTTCCGGTTTACCAACCCCCATTAGATACCTAGGTTTGTCTTTAGGCATATGAGGCGTAATCTCTGTTAAGGTTTCAAGCATCTCATTTTTTGGCTCACCAACTGACAAGCCACCAATTGCATACCCATCAAAACCTATCTCAGTTAAAATTTTCAAAGAATCTTCCCGCAAGTCAGGATACATCCCTCCTTGAACAATACCAAATAA
Source organism: Francisellaceae bacterium (assembly GCA_047632655.1). Classification (GTDB taxonomy): domain Bacteria; phylum Pseudomonadota; class Gammaproteobacteria; order Francisellales; family Francisellaceae; genus CAJXRW01. The sequence continues at coordinate 4,636 of JBLIDR010000006.1, forward strand.
TGCTGCCTTGTTACCAGAATGTGCATCCTTACTACGTTTGGCCCAACGCATAGAAAGCAACATAGAGTTTTCTGCTTCATCATGAGTGGCTGGGTAAGGTGTGCATTCATCGAAACACATTACAATGTCAGCTCCTAGGTCTTTCTGTACCTCCATAGATATTTCTGGATCTAAAAAAACTTTACGCCCATCTAATGGAGATCTAAAACTCACACCAGCTTCTGATAATTTCCTCAAAGCACCTAAGCTAAACACTTGAAACCCGCCAGAATCCGTTAAGATTGGACCTTGCCACCTCATAAAGTCATGTAAGTCACCATGCTTCTTTATAATTTCAGTTCCCGGCCTTAACCATAAGTGAAATGTGTTGCCAAGTATAATTTGAGAGCCAGTCTCTTTCACGTTTTCAGGCGTCAAAGTCTTAACTGCCCCATAGGTTCCAACCGGCATAAAGGCGGGTGTATCAACGATACCCCTATCGAAAATCAATTGCCCTCTTCTGGCTGACTCATCAGTTGTAATTAACTTAAATTCCATGGCATATTTATATATGAATTATAATTGCGCCATAGTATACACAAATCAATTTAAAATATCGGTTATTAAGCAAAAAAATTAAAGAACATATCATGGCTACCAGAGTCTAAATGAGTTGATTTATATACCAAAACAAATTTAGTTTTTATCATATCAGCCTCTAATGGCAATTTAACGATAGTATTAGACTCTAGTTCTTCTTCGATAATGCATCTAGGTAAAAATGCAATTCCCAGATTAGCCTTTACCGCTTCTTTTGCTGCCAAATAAGAGTCGACATAAATTGGTTTCTTTCTCATATTCCAACTTTTAAATAGTGAGGTATGCTTGACTTGAGTGATAGAATTAGCATGGGTTGAAAGGTAATTCAAATTACAAACATCATGAGGCAACAAGCGCTTGCATTGACTAATTATGTTCTTTGATGACGCCACTAAAATATAATCAAATGACAATAATTTTTTTTGCATTAATTTATGATCAATAGCAAATGGGTCACTAATCATATAAAAATCATGATTATTTTTTTCCAATAAATCAGCCTGATCCAACCAGCGATCAAGTGTGAAATCTAGCCTCACATTTGGAAAAGCAGCCACATAAGGCTGAATTAAATTAAAAGCAATATTTTGAAATGTATTCGTAATGGAAAGTCTAATTGGTTGCTGCTCTTCAGATGAAACCTCTCGAATAACATTACTAAAATTATTGCGTGCGGTTAAAAAAATATGCGCCTCATCAGCTAGCATTTTCCCAGTACCCGTTATCACCAAACGCTTCCCTACACGCTCAAATAATCGCTTACCACAAAGTTCTTCAATATTTTTAATGTGCTTCCACGCGGCGGGCGTGCTCATATAAAGAGTTTGAGCAGCTTTCGTAATGCTTGAAAATTTAGCGGTGTAATAAAAAGTTTCAATTTGACGAATAGTGAAATTATCTTCAAGCATTACAAATCCTTATTAACTTCTAGTTAATCATATCTTAAATATTATCGAATTAACATAATTAATTATTAATGAGACAATGGTTACATAATACATCTGAAACGAGAAATCATAATGACAAATTACGAAATAAATAATTTAAAATCAAGTGAAAAACCAGCGCTTTTTATTTTAATTATTCTTATTTCCTTAGCGAGCATGGGCTCTGTGTTGCCATCACCAGCCTTAACGGATATTGCAAAAGCATACACTGTACTCCCGCACCAAGCAGAGTGGGTTATAACAATGTTTGTTTTAGGATATGCTTTAAGTCAAATATTCTACGGACCAGTTTCTAATAGTATCGGTAGAAAGAAAGCCCTATACATTGGTGTCAGTATTTCTATTCTTGGAGGATTAATTTGTAGCTTTTCTCAAAATTTTGAGATGTTAATTTTAGGCAGATTTATTATGGCCATAGGATCAGGATGCGGTTTAAATATGACTTTCACAATTATTAATGACTGCTATGAAAGTATTGAAGCAAGAAAAGTAATTGCCTACGCCACAAGCGCGTTTGCAATATTACCTGGCCTGGCAATATTCTTTGGCGGTGAATTAACGACTAACATTGGATGGAGAAGCTGTTTTATATTTTTAACTATATTTAGTTTTTTCGCTTTATTTTTGATTAAAAAATTACCTGAAACTCATGCTGAATCAAACCGTGTCAAATTCAATCTAAATAACATCTTAATTCAATACCATAGAGCCTTATCTAACCCTAGAATTTATGTTTATACCGGTCTATGGGGAGTTTCAACATCTATAATATATGTTGTTTCAGCGACATCTTCGATTGTGGCAATTCATTCATTTGGCTTAACTGCCAGCGGTTTTTCGGTCTTATTTATGGTCATTATGGCATTATATTTTATTGGTAATATAATCACTGCAAAGCTAAGCGACAAAGCCACATCGAGGCAACTATTTGTCCTTGGAGCAGTCATCTCTACAATTGGTGCCATCATTTTAGTTATAGGCAATCAATTTTTTGAACCAAGCAAAATATTATTTTTTATTCCCTTAGCTATGATTTACTTAGGCTTGCCTATGATATTTTCTACCGCATCAGCACAGGCAATGCACCATGCCGTTGACAAATCTACCACTTCATCCGTAGTAAGTTTTATGATTATGATGATTGCATTTATTAGCGCTAGCAGTGTTAGCTCAATTCATAGCAATCTATATCATTACTTACCATTCATTATTTTAGGTTTTATGTTAATAATAAATATACTCATAGTCTTTGAATTTAAGCTTTTTAATCATACCGTCACAACCAGCAAGAATCCAAAGTAATAAATAAAAATTATTGTAATTATTCTAATGAAGCAAAAGGTAATGGCTCGCCTATTTCTAAAATATTATTTCTCTAAATGCTGAACAAAATTCATTTGTAGCATGATCAGCCATATTATTAAAACAATATTACCCAAGATAGCTGGCTGCCATAAATAGACACCAAAAGCATTACTGATCATTTGATAAAATGGGATATAAGTAATACCTATAAAAATAGTAGAATATAAAATAGCTATGTAACTAACAATAAAGCCCCAGTTACATACCTTAACCAAACCCACTACGGATAATACATTAAAAGCAAAAAACAATAAGGCAATGAAGAACATTTCACCAGACCAAGATGGCTGACCAAATATAGGTATTTGAAAAAGATAGGCCACAGACCAATTTACAATCATGGCTAATAAAAATAGTATTGCAATAATTCTGCTGTGCAATTTAATTTTTTTAATATTCAAATTTATTTCCCAGTTAAATAAACAGGCTAATCAAAATATAGAATATTTATTATTTACTTCTAGATCTAGGTTGATGGCTGCGTGAATTATTACTATTACGCTGTCCATCCTTATGCCCTACTCGAGGACTTTTAGGCTTATTCTGATGCGATGTGCGGCGACTTAGGTCTGACTTCGGCAAATCGTGTACCGGCTCAAAACCATCAATCAACTCACGAGGCAATAGTTCTTTTATTAGACGTTCAATATCAGAAAGCTGTTTAAATTCATCCGCACAAACCAAAGAAACTGCTTGACCATTAGATCCAGCACGACCTGTTCGGCCAATCCTATGAACATAATCTTCAGGGACTTGAGGTAAATCAAAATTAACGACTTGAGGTAATAAATTAATATCTAAACCCCTCGCAGCAATATCAGTTGCGACCAAGATTCTAACTGATCCGCTTTTGAAATCAGCTAAAGCTTTTGTTCGTGCTCCTTGACTTTTATTGCCGTGAATAGCCGCTGCATTAATATCATTTTTCTCTAATTGTTGAGCTAACTTATTAGCCCCATGTTTAGTACGACCGAAAACTAATACTTGCTTCCAATCATTCTCTTTAATTAAATGTATCAATAATGCTGTTTTCTTTGCTTTATCTACAGGATAAATTACTTGCTTAACCGTTTCTACAGTAGTGTTTCTAGGACTAACAGAGACTTCGACAGGGTTATTAATCATTCCCTTAGCTAATTGACGAATTTGATCAGAAAAAGTTGCAGAAAACATTAGATTTTGACGCTTCTTAGGCAAACAATTCAAAATCTTACGTATGTCATGGATAAAACCCATATCCAACATACGATCAGCTTCATCTAAAACTAAAATCTCTAAATCTTTAAACTTAACTGCATTTTGATTATAAAGATCCAACAAACGTCCTGGCGTTGCGACTAAAATATCGACACCGCGTCGTAATTTCATCATTTGCGGATTAATTTTAACGCCACCAAAAACGACAGCCGAACTTAATGATAAGTTCTTTCCGTATGTCGTAACACTTTCACCAATTTGTGCGGCTAATTCTCTGGTTGGGGTTAAGATCAACACTCTAGCCTGATTTGACCCAGCTCTATTTCCTTTTGACAATATCTCTAGAATAGGCAAAGTAAAACCTGCTGTTTTACCTGTCCCTGTCTGAGCGGCTGCCATTAAGTCTCGTCTTTCCAAAACAATAGGGATAGATTTAAGTTGGATAGGCGTTGGAGTTTTATAGCCTTGATCAGATAAGGCTTCAAGTATAGGGGCTGATAAGCCCAAAGAATCAAAATTCATAGAATAATCTCATGTGGTTTATTTTTTAAAAATATAGAATTTGCATATAATTCATGGAAAAACTGCGAGTAGTCTACATTATCTAATAAAAACCGTCAAAGATTCATATGTGATTATATATTCAGCGGAATATCTTTACAGAGATAGATAATCTCAATCAAAATTTATTTCGCGCACACTTGTTTGTATAATTTTAAAAGCACCTAACAATTCATGTTCAGTAATAACTAATGGCATCAAGGTTCTTAATACATTTTTATGCACACCAGCAGATAGAAGAACCAATCCCTTCTGAAGACATTTGTTAATCAAGGTAGATAAAAACTCTGAATTAGGTTTTCCTTGATCATCTATAAACTCAACTCCAACCATCGCCCCTAGACCACGTATGTCTTTAATTTGAGGACAAATACCCTGAAGGTCTTTAAAAAAAGTTTTAGTTTTATTTCCAATTATTTCAGCTTTATGAGCCAAATTTTCTTGTTTATAGACATCTAGTAAAGCCAATGCAGCAGCACAGGCAAGTGGATTACCACCATTTGTGCTACCAATTCCTCCGACATGCGGAGAATCCATAATATCAACTTTACCTGTCACAGCAGCCAAAGGAATGCCCGCTGAGAGGGACTTTGCCATAAGCGTTAAATCTGGTGCAATCTCATAATGCTCCATCGCTAACATTTTTCCAGTTCGACAAAACCCTGTTTGTACTTCATCAGCTATCATTACGATTCCGTTTTGATCACAAACTTTACGAATACTATGCATAAATTCTACAGGTACTGGAATAAAACCACCTTCACCCAATTGAGGCTCTATAATAATCGCAGCTACATTATCAGCAGAAACAAAACAGTTAAATAAATCCTGCCAATAAGCATCATAATCAAACGTAATATCGCTATGTAAAGCTGGATGTTGGGCGCGGTAAATTTCAGGAGAAAATGGACCAAAATCTTTTTTGTAAGGCATTATCTTGCTAGTTAAACTCATACCTAATAATGTACGACCATGAAAAGCACCTTCAAAACAAATAACCCCAGCTCTTTTGGTGTAGTGCCGAGCAATTTTTATACCATTTTCTACAGCTTCAGCACCGCTATTACACAGATATGTTTTCTTTTTAAAATCTCCCAAGACTAATTCATTTAGTTTTTCAGATAATTCAATAAAACCAGGGTGTTGCATCACATGAAAACATGGCTGGATGAGATTGTCAGCTTGTCTTTTTATAGCCTCAACAACTTCAGGGTGATTATGCCCTGCATTTAAGCTACCTATACCACCAGCAAAATCGATATACTCTTTACCATCAACATCCCAAACCTTTGCTCCAAGAGCTTTATTTACGGTTAAAGAAGTCGCTGATGAGGCTGAACTCGTAACTGAATTTTTACGACGATCTAGAAATTTTTGATTTTCTTTACTGAGAACATTCATATTTAAAGCTCCTTGGTGACTTAAATTTACCAACGAGCGCAGTTTTCAACTCTTAACGTTGGTACTCTCAAATATTTTATCTGCTGATTTTGCGACAAATCCTTGATAAAGACCACCTGTTTCATCTTTATAACGTTTAGCAAACTCAAAGTAGCAACAAGGTATGGTTTTTTTGCCTTCGATGAAATCAACTTCAATTGTACCAGACAAGGTGCTAGATTGCTCTAAATGATCATCCGGCGTACCTTTAATTTCTCCACCAGAAGCATTTAGTTTAATTCCATTAGATTTCAAAAATTCATTGATTTCAGATACTTCATTAAATTTTTTCAACTGATTAATAAACATTGTAAAATGATTGGCACGATAACCAAACACATAAAACCAGGCTGCGTATTCAGACTCGATAAGCAGATCTTGGTATACAGCATAACTTAAATTTTTCCAGCTAGAGCCAGAAATAAGTAACGCATCAATATCATTCAATAAAATTTCTGGAATCGCATCAATACATTCCTGCATTTTAACTTGAAGTTTTGAACTGAAATTTTTAGTTAATAGTTGACTGATAAAGACTTTAGGTTGATCAGGATTTTTAGGCTCTAAATGTATCGCCTTAAGCTTCTTGATTTTAAAATCATAATCACCGCCAACTTTATAACCATCTTTTATAAATGCTTTCGCTAAGATGTTAATATCAACTCTATGATCAGCGATAGTCCTTAAAGCAATGTGATCATTAATTGGATTCTCACCTTGCTCTAAAAATAATTTATGAATATCTTGAACATGTAGATTAGATTGTAAATATTGATCCCAAAGTTGATCTAAAATTTTAGTACCATTCATCTCTAGTCCTCCAGATTAAATTTAATACCTTGTGCTAAAGGCAAAGTTTTACCGTAATTAATAGTCGTTGTTTGACGACGCATATAAGCTTTCCAAGAATCTGAACCCGCCTCACGACCTCCGCCAGTATGTTTCTCACCACCAAAAGCACCACCAATTTCTGCGCCAGAAGTACCGATGTTCACATTAGCAATACCACAATCACTTCCTCTAGATGATAGGAAATATTCAGCATTTTGAATATTAGAAGTGAATATAGAACTTGAAAGGCCATACACAACTGAGTTATTCATTTCTACCGCTTCTTCAATCGTATCAAATGGCATGATATACATAATTGGACAGAAATTTTCTTCCTTAACAATGTCAAGATCTGATCCAGCTTCAATAATTGTTGGCTCAACAAAAAAACCTGGCTTATCAATAATCTTACCACCAGATAAAACTTTACCACCCTGCTTAATAGCCTCTTCAACAGTACGTTTAAAGTTATCAACAGAGCCTTGATCAATCAATGGTCCCATCAAGTTTTTTTGATCTAATGGATCACCAACTGTGACTTGCTTATAAGCATTAATCAACTTTTCTTTAACAGATTCATAAATTGAGCTATGAATCATTAAGCGACGTAATGATGTACACCTTTGGCCTGCAGTACCAACCGCACCAAAGACTGCCCCTGGAATTGCAATTTTCAAATCTGCACTTGCGTCGATAATAGTCGCATTGTTACCACCAAGCTCTAATAAACTTTTACCAAAACGTTTGGCCACTTGCACACCAACATCACGACCCACTTTTGTAGAACCTGTAAATGAAACCATGGCCACTCTTTCGTCACTTACCATCGTCTTAGAAACATCAATTTCTTTAGAGATTACGGTGCTAAATATTTGTGGATAGCCATGTTCTTTAGCAACTTTGTCACACATGTACTGAATTGCTACGGCACATAGTGGCGTTTTTTCTGATGGCTTCCATACAACAGTATTACCACATATTGCTGCAACAAACGCATTCCAAGACCATACAGCTACTGGAAAATTAAAAGCTGAAATAACACCGACAACACCTAGTGGATGCCAATGATCATACATTCTATGTTCAGGGCGCTCAGAATGCATGGTGTTACCATAAAGCATACGTGATTGACCAACAGCAAAATCCGCCATATCAATCATTTCTTGAACTTCACCATCACCTTCTTGCTTTGATTTACCCATTTCCAATGAAACCAATGAACCCAGAGCATCTTTATTTTTACGTAGCTCCTCACCAACTAAACGAACTAACTCACCACGTTGAGGTGCTGGTAATTTTTTCCAGTCAACAAAAGATTTTTGAGCAGCAACAATAGCTTCTTCCATATCTGGCAAATGTTGATTTCTTACTTTAGCTAATAATTCACCATTAGCAGGGCTATAAGTACAGATAGCATCTGCTGATTGGTCATCTTTTAATTTACCTAGGCCCATGCCTAATTTAGAAATTACACTCATTTTAATACTCTCCAATTTTATACTGCTTGAACCAATAGACCATCATTCGCATAATAATTACCAAACCTATTTTCATAGAAGTCGTTTAACCTGATAGACTCTTGGCTAACGAAGCCTTTGGTAAAACGTTCAGGTTGAGTAGATATCATATCAATCGTGACACATAGACTAGTTGCCGTAGTCAATTGTAAGGCAGAAAAACGACGTTCAAACATTTCTTTAGATGGATATTTCTGAGCAAAATTACGTTCAGCTACTGAACCATTACGCTGACCATCAACTGAGACATAAATTAAAACCATATCTTGATTAATTCTTGGGATTGCGTTATCCATAATTTGACACATCAATTCAAGGTTTTGGCCTAATTTCATATCATTCATCATGAAGCGCATTTTGTCACAATGACCTGGATAACGGACACTTTTATAATTAATGTTTTTAACTTTACCGCGATAAGTATCAATCATTGAGCCTACCCCACCCGAAGTGTTAAAAGCCTCGTAGGTCAATCCGTCAATTTTAATTTCCTCAAGATCAGCTAAAGGTGCTAGAATTCGCTCTTTTCCATCAACCACACCTAAACATGGTCTAGCATACTCATTTATAATTCCCTCTGTAGACCAAGTTAAGCCATATTGTAGAGAATTAGTTACATTTAACGGTAATGCACCAACACGCATACGCACGGTATCAATTGAATCT
>JBLIDR010000007.1:0-12812 GCA_047632655.1 Francisellaceae bacterium
TAATACCCGCCGCAATACATTCATTAACTATGTATTGAATAAGTGGTTTATCAACAATCGGTAGCATTTCTTTTGGAATAGCTTTTGTTGCTGGCAACATCCGTGTACCTAAACCGGCGACAGGTATAACAGCTTTTTTTATTTTGTTTGGCATTTTTTTCCTTAAATATTAAGATAACGAGTAGTTTAGTTAACTTAATTTCATATTATATTGATCATTTACATATTTGCTGATGTCACTGAAATAAATCATTTACTTCAGCAAATTAAGAAATCTTCAATCTCGATATCTGCAATCGGAAATGTTATTTGATTTAATAAATATACCTTTTCTTTAATAATATGAACACCTATTGCAATTTTCATTTCTATTTCTTGAGCATAAAATTAATTAACTGGTAGTCCAATTTTTTTTTCATTCCAAACTAAATCACATATCCCATCTTTAGGTACAAAACCCGTAGGGGCTTGTACCATTAGCCTTCGTATTTCACTATGATCAAATTGATGACATGCATCATCTAACAAAATCAGAATTTTTTCCAACTCAGACCATGGTAGCCATGCTTCATGAGCTGACAGTATTCTTCGATTATCAGTTTGAGAAATATCTTCGCCAATAAGTAATTCTTCAAATAGCTTTTCTCCTGGGCGCAAACCTGTATACTCAATAGCGATATCACCATCAGGATTTAAATTATCTTTAACCGTCATGCCACTCAAACGAATCATTTTAGCGGCAAGATCTGTAATTTTGACTGGGTCTCCCATATCTAAAACAAAAACATCTCCGCCTTTGCCCATGGCCCCCGCCTGAATAACAAGTTGAGATGCTTCAGGTATTGTCATAAAATAACGATTGATGTCTGGATGCGTAACAGTTACAGGGCCGCCATTTTTAATTTGCTCTCTAAACAGTGGTACAACGGAACCAGATGAACCGAGGACGTTGCCAAAACGAACCATACAAAAACGTGTTAACGACTCTCTGCGAGCAAGCGCTTGTAGCACTAATTCAGCCATACGCTTCGTTGTACCCATTATATTAGTTGGACGAACCGCCTTATCAGTTGATATAAGTACAAAAGTTTCAACGTTAGCCTCTATTGCAGCTTCCGCAGCAAACAAAGTACCGAAAATATTATTTCTAACCCCTTCTATAACATTATTTTCTACCAGAGGAACATGTTTGTAAGCCGCAGCGTGATAAACCGTTTGTACATTAAATGTTCGCATTATAGTAAGCAGTCGTGTTTTTTTCTGCACAGAACCTAACAAGGGCATTATTTGCAAATCATAATCTAACTCACTTGCTGATTTTTGCAATTCGCCGTTTATGCTATAAAGTGCAAACTCCGAAAGCTCCAATAAGATAATTTTTTTAGGCTTTTGTTTAAAAATTTGTCGGCATAGCTCAGAGCCTATAGACCCACCAGCACCAGTTACCATTACAACTTTGTCTTTGATATTCGCTTGAAGTAACTTTTCATTTGGGGTAACAGGGTTTCGCCCTAACAAATCATCAATTGACACTTCATGTAATTCATCAATCTTTGCTTTACCACTGACTAAATCAGCAGAACTGGGGATTGAAAGTATCTCAACCGATAAACCTTCTAATCTAGATAGCACTTTTGCGATGCGGTTTTTGTTATCGCGCGGCATTGCTAATAAAATACGTTTTACTTCAAATTTAGGTATCAAATTTTTTATTTCATCACGGTTAAATACCGTGATGCCTTGTACTGAGCGTTTTTGAATTTTTTTATCATCATCAATAAAAGCCACAGGTATATATTCACTGCCTTGTGTTAACGATTGGGCTAATTGGCGGCCAGAAGTGCCTGCGCCATAAATAATAACTTTTTCAGCTTGCCCTTTGTAACTAGCAGAAACAGCAGCGCGCACTAGAAAGCGACTGCCACTAACAGAGATCATCAAAAAAGCAACGAAAATAACAGGAACCGTTCTCGGAAGGGTAAAGTGTAGATAAAAATCAAGCAATATAAGCGCTAAAGAAATTGAAACTACCGATAATGCAATAGTAAAAAGAGCTTTACTGCTAATATACCTAATAACGGCTCGATAAAGACCTAAACGAACATTAATCAATAGTGCGACTGGTATCAATGCTGCAAGCAAAAACCAATATCTTTCATCTTTAACAACAGAAAAGCTATCTAATCGAACAATTAATGCTAACCAAAATGAAGCACTAATGAAAAATAAATCCGCGATAATACAGATCATGCGTTTTATCGGGCGAGGTGCACGAAACAAAAAATTTAAAAAATCACCAAAAAAAGGCATCTTAAACAAACTCCAAACTTAATAACTAAGCCCACAAATGACTACATTGTATAACTAATTCTGTTGACTATAATATTCATAACTTTAGACCTTTAGGAGGAAGCTATCACTTATAAGCATTATTAGATTATTTACTTTATTTAATTATACATGAAGAATCGTGAGTAGGTAATCGTTAAAATAAAAGTATAAACTACCCATGTTTTATTTATTACTTATCGCATCACCTGAACCTGAGCCTGTTGCCGTTTGAATAATATATTTAAAATAGCTTTTTAACGTTATAGTCTCCATCATCTTTTTATCTGTTTCGGCCAGTAATTTAGGCGTAGACATATCTATATTTTTTACTTGTGCCAAGCCAGTTATGCCGGGGAGTGCATTATAAACTCCTAGACGGTCTCTTTCTTTAATTAATTCTTCTTGATTAAATAAGTTGGGCCTAGGTCCAACAAAACTCATTTCTCCCTTTAAGACATTGATTAATTGTGGCAATTCATCAATTTTCGTTTTTCGTAAAAAACCACCTAATTTGGTGATTGACGCGCTACTTGCTAAATGACTTGCCACTGATTTTGTTGCTATTGACATAGTGCGGAATTTAATAAGTTTAAATGACTTTTTATTTTTCCCCACGCGGACTTGAATAAAGATTGGTGAGCGTGTATCAAAATAGCCAATAATGGTGACAATGAGTAATATTGGCAATGTGGCTAGCAAACCAAAGAAAGCCATTAAAAAATCAAGGGTGCGGATTAAAATAGTGTTCATCTAGTAATTACTTCTTTTATTTATGTAAACTTTTATTTGAACTTAAGCTTTCAAGAAAAGCATCAGCTGTTTTTTTCATACTTTCAACACTACTAAATAGAGGATGCCAGTTTAACAGCTCTTTAGTTTTAGATATATCAACATGCAACGATCCACATAAGCGTTGAGATATTGCAGGTTTAGCAATTAATTTTGCAACTATGGTAAACCATTTGCTAGGAATAGGTATTAATCTATTCGGGACATCTAATGCAATAGCCATATTTACGAGTAGCTGAGTAGTAGAAACATCATCATTATCTGAAATTAAAAAGGTTTGATTTGCCGCATTTTGGTGGTCAATACAGGTAAAAATAAGATCAACCAAGTTATCTACAGAAACTAAGCTACGCTTATTACCCTTAATGCCACCTAATGGTAACGGTAAACCTTTATTAATCCATTTCATCATAGAAGCAAAGTTGGCCTTTACACCCGGGCCATAAACTAATGGAGGGCGAATAATAACAACTTCCATTCCAGTCTTGATAGCTATCTTACGCAAACCGACTTCGGCTTCATACTTACTTAGTCCATAAGGATCGGTAGGAATGAACCTATCATTTGGTTTAAACGGCAAACCCAAGTCTGTTGACTCCCCATTTACTTTAATGGTGCTAATAAATATAAAACGCTTTACACCTGCATCAGCTGCTTGCTGAGCCAAATTAAGTGTGCCGTAGGTATTAATTTCTCGGAACTCTTCTAGTGGATTTGATGAGCTATCATGCATAACGTGCACACGTGCAGCGCAGTGAATAAGTACATCTGTATCTTGTACAGCAACAGTAAAATCGGTATGGACATTAATCTCGCTTTGATAAAATAATGAATCTGATATTGTTGACGGTTTTTGTCTTCCCAAACACTTTACTTTTTTATGAATCAAGGTATTGAGTAATGCTCCACCTAAAAAGCCAGATCCCCCAGTTAATAAGATCATTTGAAAATATAGCCCAATATTTTACTTGGGTATTTCGATATAATCGAAAACCAATTAGCATTAACACCATTACTTTGACAAGACTCTAATATTTCTTTATTTAGTATATAATTTGACATAAAACCTGAGGTGCTTACTCCACCTAGTCTCATTTTAACAATTTCTTCTTCGAAATAGGTAAATGATGTATTGGGTAGAGAAAAAATCCGTAATACCATATCAAAATCAGAAGCGATTTTAAAATCTGTTCGATAGAAACCAGCTCTTTCATAGCACTCTTTTTTAGCATAAAACGAAGGGTGAGCTGGCATCATCCCTCGTGAAAACTTTTCTTTGGTAAATCCTTTAGATGAATAATGCCTCTTTTTATTTAGAAAACAGTCATCTGAGTAAAAGCCAACATCACCATAAACCCCATCGCACTTATCGATAGAGTTAACAATATTTTGAATTGTATTTTTACTAGCAAGAATATCATCCGAGTTTAAAATACCAATGATATCTCCTGTAGCCAAAGCGATACCTTTATTCATGGCGGCATAAAGCCCTTTATCTTTTTCACTCACATGAGTAGAGACAATATCATTATATTTATTTATGATGCTATTAGTGCTGTCTTTAGATAAGCCATCAACAACAATATACTCGATATCTGAGTATATTTGACATTGTATAGATTTCAAGGTGTCTTCAATAGTTTTTTCTGAATTATAACAAACTGTTATTATTGAAACCTTCATTGAGTAATAACTTCCAAATTAGTTAATTTTAAAATTTAGGGTGGAATGTACATAGTTAAACTACCGTACGATTATTGATAATTACAGCTGTAACATATTAATGCAATCAATGTATTTTATTATACCTTGAATACTTGATGCTCTAAAGTTGTTTGAACTAGTTTTTGTAACTTCGGAATGAAAATGAACGAACACATATTTTAATCAGAGGGCATAAAGATCAAGATATTAAGACTATTGACAATTAGCGCAAGAGTCTTGTTTGCTTTTAAAAATGTTTCTTAAAGTACCCCGCAAACTCAGTAGCTGTTATCAAACAACTACTTCTTCTATTTAGATTTATAACGAGGACTATATAAATTACAATGATTTTCTAACCAACATATATTCACACAAGCCATTTACCACTCAGTTAAATAGCTACTCTATGTCCATCAAAAATACATCATAACTTTCTAATATAATTTATAAATGAGTTAGCGTATGGAATTATTCTATTCAGTATTGGAAAAAAACCAAGCCTAAGTGAAATTATAAATATAAAGTCAGTGGCCTTTCTATTTTTAATTTTACCAAAATGAATCTCAGATTGCTGCAGATCTTGATATGTACATGACAACTTGAATTTCTTTCTTTCATACTTGTTTTGTAAAAATAAATTATACTTCATATTATCGACATTTAACTGCGATAATACATTGTTAAAAATATCTAAATGTTCATCACATTTATTTATTTCATCTTGGAGGCTTTTAGCAGAACGAGAATGACTATTATCTCTGACCACATAAGTGAAAAGACTTTGATTCAAATATCCACATTTATAATTAAGAGCTACTGGTAGCAAGATTTGCCAGTTCTGCCCGGCCTTTGACTCGTAAATATTATTATCCGGTATACTCTTTTTAAGTGCATTTTTAGTCACCATATAACTTCCAGGACAACAAAAAACATTCCGCTCTGTAATAAAATCATCAAAAATATTTTCGTTTTTATAACTTATTACATCACTTGCCTTATAATATACTTCCTCTATTTTTTGTTCATTAACGAAAGTGAAGTCTGTTCGTACAAAGCTATAATCTTTATTGTCAATTAAGTAATTCACTTTATTTTTAATAGAGTCTTTATGCAATAAATCATCCGAATCGGGCCAGGTAACATATTCCCCTGAAAATAATTTCAACCCTTTATTAATAGCACTAGCCGCGCCATTATTTTCTTGGAATACATAATAGAATATATAACCTCGATCTAAAAACTTAGATTCATAACCTTTAATGATCTCTGCCGTTCTATCTGTTGATCCATCGTTAATAACGATTACTTCGATATCGTTATATGACTGTGTAAGTACAGAATCTAAAAAACGAGCTATATATTTCTCACCATTAAAACAGGGAGTTATTATGCTAACTAAACCTTTCAAAACATCACCTTATTCAAACTTTAACCTCACTAATTAATTATTAAAACTTTCGGGTTTAACTCCTAAGGAGTTCTAGGGTACATAAAATGACCCTGATAGTATTTATAAATAAAAAAAGATGTCCTCCCGCAATAACTACCTATAATTATCTTACTTTTTTTTCGTAGAAAGCATAAAAATTTTGGGAGAGTAACTGTTCCTATATTAATATTTATTGATATAATGTTCTTAACAAAATAATATTGCCTGAACACAATCAATTTATGTAAATTGTAATAGGATAAAAACAAAGCCAATTAAACTTTAGTTTGTCTTTTAAGTCTGTAATAAAACAAACTAAATAGTACTAAAAGTAAAAACACATAACTGATACTAATAAGTATTAAATCTAACCAGTTATTTATATCAACTCCTACGTATTGGCTAATAAAATCAAATAAAATGAATATGATTGCAGAAATCGCCATAGAAAAAATATACAAACGCATATAAACAATGAAATCTAAGAATAAAATGTACCTAAATATATAAAAAGGTTTAATCCAATTGGAAAGCAATAAACCGGTTGCAATTTTGGCAATAAATATACCATTTACTCCATACATAATTGTTAAAGTAATTGATAATACGAAGCTAATCAATGACTCTATAATTGGTATATGTTTGTCTAATTCAATGATACCTCCAGCTTGTTTCATCATATTAGAAGATATCCTCATAATCTGGAGAAACATTGCAATCACAATAAGAAGCAGCGTGCACTCATCAATGACGTACTCCCCCCCCAACCATAAAGTTATGAAAACACCTGAATATTGATAAACCCAAACAGAGGCGATAACAGCTAAAAATAGGGAGGACATGTAAGTTACAAAAAATACGTTTTGCTTTCCAATTTTGTCATCAGATGCTATTAAGTGACCAATTTTAGCCGACACACCTTCAAATAATTTGGTAATAAGCATAACTATGCTAGCAGTCATGAATAGATAATTTGATGTGCTAGTTACGACACTAAGAGATATAAAAAATGAAATGATAAAATAATCAGAGTAATTCATAAAGACATCACCAACTTTATGATTAAATCCCCCTTTTATTTTCTCAATAACATGACCTTTCGCTACCTTATCGACATCAACTTTAATTTTTGACATTAACAATTCATCCTTTTTGATATATAACTTCAAAAAGATGAATTGGATTACCGAAGAGCATGGAATAGCAACTACAAAAAAAAGGTATTTGTCATTTGGCTCTAAAAGATATAGTAAAAAAATTAATTGCCCAAAAAACAATAACGATTTTGATATTATTTCTATAATACAAAAAGCATATATTTTCTGCTTAGAATACAAATACCACTTGCCAATAGAACAATTTAATATGACGACCACATTTATTATGTATAAAAAGTAAATGAATGAAAAACTCAGTAAACTAATTACATCTGAAACAAAATTATAGATAAAAAATATTAGTGGTATTGATACAATCGCTGTAAATAAAGAAATATAAATATATATTTTTTTAAAGTAAAAATACAAGGAAGCTACTTTTACCTGATCATTTTCCATCACAGGTTTATAAAGTAGGAATACAGCTGTTACGCCTACCCCTAATTCAAAAAGACTAAACGCATTCATCGTATTAGTTAATATGACATTAACAGCAAAATAGTCTGTTCCAACGCTATTTAATAAATAACTCCTAAGTATCAAATTACTCAATAAAGTGAGTAAAAATGAAAATAAAGAAATTAATACATTATAACTAGATAACTTATCTTTCAACCTGGAGAACCTTATTCAAAATAATTGTAATTTACCTATTAAAATTGTAACTACAAAGTAAGAGAGGCTGTAATAAATTTTTCTGATTTTTCTCTTAAGTTACTCAATTTCTCATTCACTGAAATATAATTAATATCCTTTGAAAGAGGAAAATAAGCATTAATTTTTGTTATATCCTTACAAATAAGTTCCTCTAACCCTAACTCACTCAGTATACTCTGAATCCGAGTCATACCACGCCCTTCGTTAGGAATATAAATAAATGGTCTATTAAATAGAATAGAAAAACAAACACAATGAAAAGAGTCTGTAATGATAACTTTTGAATCTCTTATTAATGAAAGCCACTCATGTACAGGAAGAAAGCCATTATCATCTGAATAATAAATATTAGTAGTGGAAGATCCTACATCTTCTGCAAAGAAATTCAAAGCATCAACAAAACTCTGTGGCATATCTATTTTATAATAACAAATACTTGCTACACTATGTTTTTTAGGATGACTATCAATGATGGTATCAAAAAACTCTCGGCCAATTAACAGAGTTGGGTCAAGAACATGTTCAGCTTTAACATCAAAATGGTCACGGCATATATCCACTCCGGAATTTTCTCTCACTGAGATAGCAGTAAATTTTTTCAATTCAGACTTTGCACGAGATTTCATAAAGGGAATTAAACCAGACTTCCAATAATCTACACCAAAACTTGCAGCATAAGAAATTCTCTTTGTTTTATTACCTGCAAAACTTAAAAAGTATTCCAGGCCATAATCTTGTGTCATCGATGGTCGCCAAACTTGATCACTACCAACAACAATGGCTGAATATTCATCTTTTATTTTAACGAGTTGTTTATGTGTATTTATTGGTTTATTAGATGATGTATTTATCCATTTTTGACGAAACTCTTCAAATACGTAATTATTTTTAATCTTACTAAGGTCTTGATTCTTATCTTTAGTTAGCAAGTTATTTTTAAGTGTTCCTATTTCATATCGTAATCTATAAAGTGAAAAAAATTGTTTTTTAGGTATGAAATTTATTTGTTCTGCTTCATAACCGTTTTTATCAAAAAAATGTTTCAATGCTGCAGCTTGTAATACCGCACCATAATTATGAGTGCTATAGTGAAAATTTAACAACCCAATTTTATTTGTTCGATTCATTCAGCTTAATTCCTAGTAAATTTTAAGAAAGTTTTAAGTATCTAATTGTGGCTACTTAGAACAGGTGACATAGACTTCAGCCTAGCCAAAATCTATTGTCATATTTACAACTTTGGAGTTATCGATAATGTCTGATTTTGAAATTTATGACATACTTCAAAGCATCACTCCAATTAACGGCACACACATTAACATCAGCGATGTGTAAGGCAAACAGCAAAGATACTAAAAATAGTAATTCATCTACAAAGATCTGTTTTGAATAGAGGGAGTATAGGAAGTTTTAAAAATATTTATAGACACTTCATATCCAAAACCTACCTTGCCATTGTAATAGCTTCATATAGTATTACTTAGAATTGAATCTTTTGGGATTTTTTTAGAGCTAGCTCTACTTTTGCTAAAAATAACTTAATACAGTTGAATTAGCGACTCATCCGATAGAACATAATTAAAGCTAACTCAACTTTGTAAAATTACTACTCATACAATATGATTTACGTCTTCTTTGATGTTTTTGCTAAACCTACTTCAAGGTATTGTTGGCTAACTTGTTAAAACAGGACTTACTAATTCAGACAAACCATTTATATTTGATCCGGTTTTACTACGACATAGACTAATTAATATTATGTGTACTTTATTAAGTTTAAATTATTTCTAAGTAGTTTTTATTTTTATAGCCGTTCACTCTACCCGTTATTTAAAGCGATGATAAATATTTCACTAAGTACACCAAGAACCAACGGAAAATATTATACTTGAGTTTTTGCACTATTACCTACTAAAAACTTATTTATCATTATGATGATAAATATCAAGATCGCTATGATAAATCAAACTCTATTTACATGGTGAAGTTTTTCTAAATACTATCTTTTTATGCTAGTCCACTTATTAATACCGATGTTTGTCAAACTAGTTGTCACGATCACTACATTATGTACACGCAACTTGATGATATGCCTTTACTTGCTATTAGCCGCTGTCATCTGGTGCTGAAGCTGGTGGGGGCGCATCATTTGAAATCTTAATCCCTCTCTGTTACACCATTTTTTAGCGAACTATGGGAAGTCCAGTAGTATCCAAAATTTAAATAAGTTACCTTGCTAAAAAAGAGATATTTTTAATAATTATTCTATATAATATTAGCACTTATTATTAAGGAATTGGAGTTTCAACTTTGTTTATTAAAAAAATCGATAATAAAAAATATGATGTCATTATTGTAGGGGGTGGCCCTGCCGGTATAAGTTTGGCACTACGTTTGGCAAAAAGTATTCAAGGCAATATTCTATTAATTGAAACGGGCCTGAAAGATTTCAATTCTGCCATTAGTGAATTATCCGAAGTGAAATCTAGTGGCGATTTATCAGATCAATATTATCCAGTACATGCCCAGAGAGTATTAGGAGGCACTTCTTCAGTATGGGCTGGTTATTGCTCCACACTCGAAAAGCGATCTTTTATGGCTAATGAATGGCCAATTGATTTTAAAGTTGTAGAACCCTATTATCGAGAAGCAGCCACTGTGCTTGATTTACCTACAGAGGCATGGAAAAAACCAACAACCAAGCTCACTGATGGTGGTAGCATAGTATACAGACCTTATTATTTAAGCCCTCCGGTGCGTTTTAAAGAAAAATATTATGATGAATTAAATGATCACAAAACTATAGATATTCTGTTAGGTACTACTTGCTTAGAAATACTGTCTACTAATAAATCAGTGGACGGTTTAATTCTTGGCTCATCAAGAGGAGACTCACTAGAAACAACAAAAGTTTATGCAAAACAGTATATATTATCCTGTGGAGGAATTGGTAACCCTCGTTTGTTGCAACTGAGTAATATTGGAGAGGATTCAATTGTAGGTCACTATTTCTCTGAACACCCGCATATATACAGTGCTGGCATGCTGGAGCTTAATATGAGTGCACTTAAGCCTAGCTTACAAAAAGGTAATGTAGTTCATGCTTTACAACTATCAGATGATTTTTGTATTCAAAACAGCCTGCTCAGTTTTACTGTGAGCTTTAGTATTGATCAAACCCAGAAGAGAGTATTACTAGGAAAAGTTCAAGATGTCTATGTATCAAAAGCGATTATTCGTGCAGAAATGTTACCCCAACCCACTAATAAAGTAACATTAGGAGATTATACCAACT
The DNA here is from genome assembly GCA_047632655.1 of Francisellaceae bacterium. Lineage (GTDB taxonomy): Bacteria > Pseudomonadota > Gammaproteobacteria > Francisellales > Francisellaceae > CAJXRW01. The sequence goes on from JBLIDR010000007.1 coordinate 11,363, forward strand.
CGCTTAACCAACCTAAAACTCAGGTTGATTTTCAATTTAACTATAAAGAATTAGCAAAGAAAAATTGGGATACGTTTGGTGTGCAGCTTTTAGCCGCCGGTATTGGACGTACTACGACCTCTTCTTCAATGGATCATAAAACTACAGGTGGAGGACATTACATTTGTACTACTCGGATGGGCACTTCAATTGATAATTCAGTTGTTGACGGTAACTGTAAGGTCCACGACATGGAAAACTTGTATATAGCTGGTTCATCCATATTCAGTGCCAGTGCCGCAGCTAATCCAACCTTTACAATAGTTGCTTTAGCTTTAAGATTAGCCGATTATCTAACTATAAAACTACAAGGAAAACACTAGCATGAATCGTCGTAAATTTATAAAATTATCAGGTATGGCAGCAACATTGTTAGCTGTAGGAGCAACGTCTTATTTAACTATATTCAGTGAAGGTAAAAGCAAATTGACTGAAAACTTAGCTAGCTTTTATAACCCTGTTTTCAAGCAAGTTGCTTCTACACTAGATGCTGGAGAAATTCTCAAAAAACTTATTACAAGCGGTGTTATTGAGTCAAATGGGAGCATCGCCCACTCTGTTATCATTGAAAAGGCAAAAACTGATGCTATTAGTAAAGTAGATAATCATTTTTACAGCCAAACAGAAGTGGAACTATATGGACTTGCATATTTATTTAATGGACTCGATATTGTTAAAATATATGGTCACGACCTAATGGGGGGTGATAAAATCAATTATAAAGTTGCGAACGTACAGGCCTGTCATGAGGCTTGTCAAGTAGATACAAGTTGTACTGGGTACACATTTGTAAAAAATACCCACCCAATTACTGATAAACATAAAATGTGTTATTTAAAGGATGGTGACGTAGAGTACAATGTTGATGAAAATTATATTTCAGGTCTTAGATAATTAATATGCTATATTCACTGCCAATAAAAGGGCCTGTAACCGATTAGTTGTAACTACCTAGTTTAAATAAAGTCCTTTAAACGGCCTTCAATCGTAGATTGATTCAAGGCCGTTCTTCAGTTTATTGTAAGCGTATAGGTAACGGCACCTAGCTGCGCTCAATATTCCATGGTAACAGTCGTTCAAGGTTGTTTGGTTGCTCGGCAATATGCTGCAAGCATGTTGAGATATAGTCATGCACAACAAGGCCATTAGCCATAGCCGTTTCAACAAGACTATAGAGAACAGCACTCGCATGAGCACCATTGCAGGTATTTCAAAACAACCATGCCTTTCGCACAATAACAAACGGTTTTGTTGCACGTTCGGCTCTATTGCTATCAATGGATAAACTGCCGTCTTCAAGGTAGCGCTGGAGTTCTTTTACGATGGGCTTCGCGTGTGACTGCCGAATGTCGAACTTTGCTTCTATCGACTTTTCTTTAATACGCTGCTCTACCCCATAAAGCTTACCTAT
>JBLIDR010000008.1:0-12295 GCA_047632655.1 Francisellaceae bacterium
CGACTAAAGCGATAGCATCAAGTTTGAATTCTTTTGAATATTTTTTACGTTTTGTCATTTTCGATCTCCAATTAAGATTATTATCTCTTAACTAGGTAGTCGAATCCATTAGACCATGTCAGAGTTTAATGAAGAGAAAAAGCTCGCAGCTATAAAATACATAATTGATATTCTCAAAGAGAGAGAGTATTAACAGGAATAATCAATCAGAAGCCACCAAAGCTAAAAAAAATCTTTCATGCGTAGTTTTAAGGGCTTTAGATCATGTTATTGGTAGCGATTTACTTATTAGTAACAAAGATGCAATTGTTAAATTCGCAATGAAAATGTTTGTAAACAACAACGCTCTTTCTGGCTCTGTTATTTACTTATTGGATGATGAGCTTATTAATGAAGATTGCCGCGTTGAAATGCTTGCTGTTTATTTAGAATTTACTAAGCCAAAGTTAGCTGTTGACTACAATTTAACTTGCCTTGATTTTCATATCATTGCAATGACACTAAATTGCATTCACCAAACAAGAAGATTAAATAAAACTCTTAATAACGCTTTTAGCGAGTACATGGAAGCAGCATAAAAAATACTGGCATGACTTCCAGCGAAGCTGGGTCAAAGAAAAAGGAATACGATAATGAAAACGAACAAAGAATTAAAAAAGAGTATTCAATTAAATTGAGCGCAACTGAAGAGGTCGTTGAATTAACACCCGATTTTATTGAGCTCAAACAAGATATCATCAAAGTTTTTAGGCTTCGAGACTCCCTTGCTAGCCAGGTTCGATTTTTAAAAACTGATTTTATTGTTGATCAGATTGATAATGCAAACGGAGAAAGCTGTTTTGCTGTTGTTTCAGTATTTGGGTCAATTCTAGCGCATATATACCCTTCAAAAATCGAAAGACTTTACACTCCCGAGCGCATTGCTGCCTTTAAAAAAGGAAAACGTTATTGGCAGTCAAAGGAACTGAATAAAGTAAGAAGAAGACAGTACAAAGCCATTGGTAAAAAAGAAACAAGAGTATTTATAACACAAACTGCACTTGCTAATCTTATTAAGTTTAAAGATGAACACAATCTAAAAAAACAAAAAATGGCAATAGAAAATGCTCTTGAAAAGATGTATTCCGAAGCAGCTTAAAAACTGAAGTAAATTATGTATCAATCTAAAACTAAAAACTTTAGCAAACATTATATAACAGCAGTATACAAAACCTGCCTCGATATTGTTGAATTCAATAACATAAGTAACGCAAAACAAAACACAAAAAAAATGCTTCAAGATATCGCGCAAGACTCTAATGCGCCTGCTGATTATTTTGATAAATTAATCGATGAATACGCAATAACAATTGAAGCAGAGGCGAAAGATATTGTGGAGTTCTATTATGATTGCTCAAGAAACACTTTATTAAAAATACATAAAAGACAAAGAAAAGAGGATTATATAAATCAAGTAAGTAAAATATATAAAGCTGTTGCTGACTATTTAAACAATGAGGATGTTAGATTTAACGAAGACTTTGAAATTGTTCTGGGACTACTGCACTATGAGCAGCACATCAAAAAGTCTATTTTCATAAAGAAAATTGCATCATAAGACTAAGATAACTGAATTATAAGTTTCAAATTAATTTTTAATTATTTATGTAAAAAGCCAATAAAATCCTAGGGTCTGTTGATCTTTCAGGGTTAAAATTTTTCAATCAAAAGGTGGTTTAATCGCGGCGCGAGACTTAAAGCATAGTCATTCTATGTAAAAGTCGAGCAACAATTAGTAAAACACATTTTGATGGACCCAAGAGGCAGCGTTTGTTTGAAATTTATACCTCGTTATCGCACTTTCGAGTAGCTAGCTACACGACATGTGCTCTACCTTGCATAAAGACCAAACAATCTGCTGTAAAAGTAACCTCGAAAGATCAACAGCCCCTAATAGTAATAATATTTTGAACGACACCGACATGTCCATCATGACTGTTTTGTTGGTAGCCGCGTTAAGGTTCACTTTGTGAACTACGTTGAGATAAACCAGTTGAATTTAAGTTAGATATATTTAATTTAATAAAAATAAATACTTTATTTATTATCTCAATATGGAGATATGGAGATATAGTAAGTACTATTATCCCTCCACTGTTAAAAATAAGACATGAGGTATAATGCCTGTCATGATCATACTTTTACATGCCTATGTAGCATACTCAGGTGGTGTCATGAGAACACCACTAAACACTAAAAATCTATAATTTCAATAGTGTCAAAGCATATGACATAGTGAAATATTACAATAATTTGTTGTAGTTTCCCATATTGATAGTGCTACCTGAACAAAGTACATAGGCATGTATTTTTATATTAAAGTTGCGTTCATTTGGTACTATTTTAGGTATTTATCCCCGGATCAAAAATTAAAACCTTTCAAAACTCACATAAATTAGAGCATTAATCCTAACCGCTTTCCTCCCGTAGCTAGATGGAACACAATGAGAGCCCATACATTCAGTCATATGATATGGGTCTAATCAGGCAGTCAAATCGTACAATAAAAAATTGAAAGTGTAGCCTCAGCATTACAAAGTTGTATGATGAACAATTTGGTAAAAAGCACGAAGTTAACTTGGTTGGCTACAAAAATAGCAAAATTTTGTCACCAGTTCTACACGATAGTTAGGCTAAAAGTACTATTATATTTACTTAGTTTTGATCAGTGCTCATCTGTAAACATTGTACAAGGCATGGTAATCTCATATATTTATTTTTGGCGAAATAATTATACGAGATTGCCTTTTTAAGTAAAAATATAATCACGAATGTACAATAAGCCTTACTATATTATCTGTAATTTCTAAGCACCTTTCAGGGTTAAATGAGGGTTTGTAGAAATGAGTCTGTACACAGGCAATAGTATGGCAAAAAGACAACACGCTAATATCACTGCCAATAGCCCTGAGAACAAAATAGGTGATAATAACACATAATCACTGTAATTATCCGGTATTATAAGCAATAGACTAAACACTACAAGCAATGCCCCCCCTATTCCAAATGCAATTGGTTTCACTAGATTAACCAATACACTGGAATAAATATGTTTGCGTTGAGCACCAACAGCTAAACGTATGCCTATTTCATATTCACGAAACTTCATATTATAACTAAGAAGCCCTATTATACCTACGGCTGATAACAAGAGTGTGATTAGCATTAGACTACTGATCAAAACAATTAACAGACCATCAATAAACTGCATATTTTTAACTTCAGCATCAACATCGTGGAATTCATAAATAAATATACTGCTATCAATTTCTTGTAATAATTCTATTGCTTGAAGTTTATCTAATAACTTTCCTGAAGTCATTTTTATAGCCAAAGGAAATCCTAGGGACATCTTAGTAAAATAGACTCTAGCACCTTTATCTTTATCAAAATGAAGGGGGTGATATCCATCTTCCACAATCCCTACAACTTTAAACTCAGTTCCTCCCTCCGCTTTGATTATATTCCCTACAACACCACCACCTAGCTTATTCGCAACACTTTCACTGACGATTATTTCATTTTGTCCATTACGGCCTGATTGTTCTGTAAAATTACGACCTTCAAGAATATCAACACCTGTAGCAACTAAAAAGTTTTGATCAATAAAATTGGCAGGAAAAATACCAAGAGATTCATCTGACATTGAGGTTAGTTCTCGCGTATAGCGATCTTTAAGAAATGGGCTAACCAAAGAAATAGCGACATCTTGCACATCAACACGAGCCAATAAGGTTTTTCTGATATTATTTTCTAGCTCTTCCTGCCGTCCTTGTGCTAACGCTTCGTAACCAGCAAAAGCATGCAGATGATAAAAACCTTGTGTGTCAAACGGCAATTCATGTGTTTTGTTTGATAAAGCTTTACCAAGAAATAATGAGCCCCCTAATAATACAATTGAAGCTATCGCTATTTGAGCTATAACAAAAACTTGCATTTTTTCAGGAGACATCCCCCCCATTGTTCCTTTACCACTACTTTGTATGTGCGACTTAAGAGAAGTGAAATCGATGGTTTTAATTGACGTATAGCTGAATATTACAGTCAATACTAATGCAATTACAACTGCACTCAATAAAACTATCCCGTCAATTGAAAATTCGTTCAGCATTGGAATATCACTTTGAATAACACCCGGTAGTATTTGTAATATTACAAAAGCAATCACTGACCCTACAAACATGGCTGAAAAACAAATCATCAGCGTTTCCATTAAAATACTTTTCAATAAATCTTTTCTCTTAGCACCAATAATCACTTTCAAAGCATTAATACGGGTTTTTTCAACCGTCCGGGTAAAGAACAAATTACTCGTATTTGCTGTCGCTATTATCAGCAACCCCAATGCACCTAATAACAAAAATGTACTGAGTAACTGCATCTTACCAAGCTCAACTTCACGTATATTGATCATTTGAGCACTCATGCTATTCAATTGTGGCCAATCAACTTTCCATTCGCTCTCTAGGTTCATAAGTATTTGGGCTAATTGATTCTCAACCTCTTCAGCTTCAATACCTGATTTAATTTGACCAATAGCACGTCTGTTTTGATAAGTAGATGTCCAGCTTGCTTGCCCTGCAACATTACTCCACGGCATCCAAATACCGACTTTATTGCCCCCCAATATATCAGGTGCTTTAAAGCTCTTAGCAACTACACCAATTATTTGGCGTGGTTTACCAGAAATTCTGATGGTAGTACCAACAATATTTTCACTACCAGAAAAATGTTCCTGCCAGGTATGTTCACTGATAAGTATATTCGAACTAATTGTATTGAAATCGTCTTCTTCTTCTGAAAATCCCCGACCTAGTATTAGGGGTACATCAAAAATTTCAAGATAGTCTGAAGTAATAAAATTAGCAGATAATAAAGGTTGTTTCTCTGCGTCTTCAAGATAAACGTCAAATATAAACACAGGCGAAAAATATTCAAATGATGACTGTTCACGATACCAGTGATTCAAAGTATTAGTACTTTGCTGATCCGCCATTATGTAATCGTCAAGTTCACTCACTTGATTAACCAAAAATATTCTTTCTTCATCACCATAGGGTAATGGATTAAAATAAACCGCATTAGCAATCGAAAGGACAGTCAAAAGTGTTGCCGAAGTAATTCCAAGGGTAAGTATGATCGTAAAAGCAAACCCTTTGGCCCTCCTTAAACTTGAGAATGATTGTAAAAAATATCTTGCAAACTCCATCATGCTAACTCCAAAACCTGGGCTTTTTCTTGTTCTATCCCACCATCCAATAAGTGATATTTTGTTTTCGCACGGTTTGAGTGTCTGGCATCATGAGTTACCATACAGATAGTAGTACCGGTATCATTCAGATCATCAAATATGTTCATAATAGCATCACCATTTTTAGTATCAAGATTACCCGTTGGCTCATCTACTAATAAAATTGAAGGTTTCCCCGCCAGTGCTCTTGCGATAGCAATTCTTTGTTGTTGTCCGCCAGATAAATGATTTGGATTAAATTGGGTACGGTGATCCATTTGAACTTTCGCCAAAACTGATTGAACTTGTTCTCTTATTTCTGTTTCACTGAGGGATTCATTTCTATATCTAAGAGGTAAAGCAACATTCTCATATACACTAAGTTCGTCTATCAGATGAAACGATTGAAAAATAAATCCAAAGTGTAAATTTCTTAAGGAAGATAATTGATCTGCTCCAAGGTCGGTAACATTTCTATTTTTAATTGTGTAATCACCTTTTGATGGTGTATCAATTAATCCTATAATCGAAAGTAACGTTGATTTACCACTTCCTGATGGACCAGAAATTGATATATATTCTTTTTCATATATTTCTAAATCAATAGGTTGAAGCGCAATGACCCTTTCAGCTCCAACTTCGTAAGATTTTGAAACCTGCTTCAAACGTAATAATGCTTCGTTATTCATTGTCAATCCTTAATGTTTCGTATTTTTGTATATCTTTTAATTTTTTTATATCTGACAGAATTACAATTTTATCATTAGCCTTTAGACCTCTTTTAACGATAATAAAGTCTCCTACTTCTTCTCCGAAATGAACCAGTTTCTTATGGGCTTGCTTTCCTGTTTTATCGAGTATAAATAAGTTTAATTTACTATTGGGTGTAAAAAAATCATTTCGTTTTATATACAAAACATCATTCAATGTATCGATAGAAATACTGGCTTGCACTGTCAGCTCTGGCCTTGCATTGTTAGGTAATTTGCCTGTCAGCTGAACTTCTACCAGAACCCTACCATCGTTTACTACAGGATTAATGCGCACAACTTTACCTGTGCCTTCACTACCATAAGTGTTGAATATCACTTCGTCATTAACTTCTATTAAGCCAGCCTCCCGCTGTTGAATAGAAATTTCAGCGATTAATTCTTTAGTACTCCCTACCACTGCTAACTTATCTCCAGTTATAACGCTTTGCCCAACTTCAACTAATAACTCCTGAAGTATACCATCCATTTGTGCACGTAAATTACTACGAGTCAGTAATTCCTGCTGCATTTTTAGTTTCATTTCTTGTTGTTTTACTTGCTTTAATCTTATATTTAAACGCTTTCCATTAATAAACTCTAATTGGCTTATTTTATCTTTTAGAAAAGTCAGCATTAATTTATTTTTGTTTAATTCCGATTCTGCAATTTTGTATTCGTATTCAGGAACGATCCCTTTTTCAAACAAATGTTTTTTGGCATCTTTCATCATTTCCATATCTGAAATTTCCAATTTTAATTTTTGAACTTCCCCAATATTTTCCATTTCTGCTAATTTCGCCAGTAATCGAAACTCTTCAGTTTCTGATGCTTTCGCATCAAGTTCTGTTTTAGCTTCATTAACCAATAAAGTTAACTCATTGTTTGTTAGACGTAATATAATAGTGTCACTGTTAACTTTTTCACCCGGATATTGCAGAACTTCCTCTATCGTACCTGATGATGCTGCGGTTAATAATCGGGAATTTTTTGATCTTAGCTTTCCGTACGCTTTTATTATCTTAGGTAAATCTCCCTGTTTAAGCGTTAACTTCATTACCTGAGACTTTTCAATAACCGTTACATCATCCCCCATATAAATGCTTACAAAAACCACAAAAAATAAAATGCCAATACAGGCAAAAACTATAGGTAGAAAAGATCGTTTTTTCTTGTCTTCAATAATTGTATCAATATTCATAATATTCCAATAATAACAATGTACTACGCTTTTTTCTGCACCGAATTGTTTATTCACAACTAAGCTACAGTTAAATAAATCTAAACTAAATCACTGAAAACAGCATAGATCCTTTAACTAAAACCACATAAAGAAACTACATAAAGAAACTACATAAAGAAACTACATTTAATTCATGTATATCAACGACTAAAAAACACAATGATAAATTAATCTATGTAGTAAGTTAATTTCCCCACCAAACGTTCACTAGGGAGGTCAATTGAATTGCAATAATCTAATAACTTCCCTGATTCAACGATCTGCTCAGAATCATCTGTATAGTCAAGACCCATAAAATACGTGAACCATCTTTCCATACCCAAAGCATAAACATACACTTGTTTTGGCTTAAATGACGCTATCATGTCTTTTACAGTTTCAGCATCTGAACCATTTAATCGCCTTGTCTCTTTCTGCTCATGACTAAGCGGGCTATTATTTAATGCTCCGTATAGCCAAGTGTAAGGCGCACCAACGCATTCCATCCCTATAGCCATAATATCTAAAGCACCCGTTTGCTTACAAACTAAATCATACAACTTTGGCTCTAAGTTAGAGGAATCTGCACCAGCGTATATACGCTTGTTATGCATATTAATAAACCAGCCAGTTTTACTACGAATATTAAGATCTCCATGCTCACCTAAAAACGGAATACTCTGTAAATACCCTCCTTCAAATTTTACTGATTCCATTTCATCAAGCTCAATGACATTAAATCGTAACTTATTAAGCATTAATTTCAACGAAGGATCGATCAGCGTACCGCCATTATTCTTTGGCACCAATATTGTTTTGATTTTGTGTCTTAATTGCAACAAGGTTTCAAGATTAACATGATCTGCATGACTATGAGTGATCAATACATAATCAATGATTGGTGGTAAATCAGTGTAACTGATAATTTGATCTTTATTATCTTCTCCCCTGCTTGCAATAACAGGATCGATCATAATATTACATTCTCTTGACTCTATCATCAGGCCCGCATGCCCCAGATGATTAAAACGCACTTTACCCTCTTCAGGCAGCTGGTATGAAAGCTTAGGAGGTTCAGTCGTAAATAAATCGTTGTAATTCAAGCCACCTTTCATTTCAAACCGACTAAATAAAGACGTTATTTTTTCTTCGCTAATAGGCGTTGTCCGTGCAGTAAATATCTGATCCAATTCACTTTCGGTAAATGCACTATTAATATGCAAATGTTTACTATCTGGTAAGCGTGGCGTACTTAATACAAAAGGTCTACGTTCTACATTACTCAACAAACCGAACGACATTGATTGTAAATTTTCCTGATAATATGGACTTACGTAAATTAAAGGCTCTATTAACCTAAAATCCGGATTATGATTAACATCAGTGTTCAATTCCACAAAACCTTTCAACACTTCAGGAACCTGTTCATACAAGTACTCAATTGAATAGCCCTTTTTATGCTCAGCAAGAAGCTTATGTAAATCAGCTAGCGCTTGTTGTAATTCTATATAAATGCGATTGTCTGTCTCAAATTTATCCACTAACTCTTTAACAAGCTCAAGATGTTCCTCATCGCAATCAACCAGCCCTCCACCGCCTACTAAAGTACTATCAGTAATACCCAAGCGATGAAGTTCGAAGTTATTAATAAAAGACTTCATCAAACGTAAATGTGTTTTCTTCATATAACATGCGTAAGTAAAAGGCGACAGCAAGTAAGGCCACGCATACCAATTGTTAATCAAAGGTTCAACATATACCCCCTCTTTTAAATAATAACTTCCACTTTTTGGACTAACCATATCCTTTTTCTCCAAAACATTGATTCATATTTAACGGGTACATAATACCCGATACTAACTTAGCAAAAAATTTTTATGTAATTCTTAATAAAAGCATCTAAACAGTTAAACCTCTGTTAATTAATTGTAACGCTTTAAGTTTTATTTTTCATTAAATTAATTATTATCACTCTGTCTTTGTTATGTATTTATAGAATTAACTCTGTTGACATATAATAACTATTTTCCGTACGTAACTGAGTCAATCTCTCAGATAGCTTTTCTGCCAAACCTTCAACGTGTGGTTGAAAAACCATATTATTATGGTTACCCGTAACATCAATAGTATGAATATTCCCTTTTGTGACTCCTGACCAACCATAGTCTTCAAAATCTTTAGCTGCGTCATCTCCTTCTGCATACTTTTGAGCTTTAAACACATCTACATTCACGTATGAAGCCCCTGGTTGATATTCTCTTAATGCCTTTGCAATATCAGCCAAATAATGGAAATACCTAACCAAAGAATCTTTTTCAATACCTTCAGGTGTATAACCTCTCTCAACCGCTTGACGCATGACTAACTCTGTACCTAATGCCTGAGACTTGTCGGTTATTTCAGACCAATCTAATTTGTCTCCGTACATTTCCTGTATAGGGCTATACCACTTATCACCAATATTCCCCATTTGTTCAGGAAAAGCATGACAGTCAAATAGTCCCAGATAAGCTACTTCCTCTCCTTCTCGCTCTAATTGTACCGCTGCTTCGTAGGCCAATACTCCACCTAATGACCAACCAAGAAGCATATATGGTCCTTCCGGTTGTACTGCCCTGATCGATTTAACAAAATCACTCGCCAGAGTTTCAATAGTATTCACTTTATAATTTCCCATTAAAGCTGGTGTTTGCATACCATAGAACCTACCGGTATTGCTCAGCGCTTCTGCCAACTCTAAATAACAGCTTACTGTTCCACCATAAGGATGAAAACAAAATAGGTTGGTGTCTTGCGGACCGTCACTCATTTTTATAGCTGTAGAGTCTAAACTTGAGCTAGAGTCAGAAAGTCCGGCAACATCAATTTCATCAGCTGTATCAACCATTATATGTCCAGAAGTAACATCTTTTTTGGATGCAAGGTTTGCTAAATCATTAACACAATATTGAGTAATTTCTTTTATTGCATTTTGAAAGTTCAAGGCCAAATCTTCCATTTGTTCGGCTTTATAACGCTTTTGGTCGTAGCCAAGTTTAAAGCTCAGAACTCCTTGCCCCACTAAACCATTTATATTTATTCCGTGGTTTAATGGTCTGTTTCCATTGACCGTTTCTCCTATCGGCTCTCGACCAAGACCAAAGTCACTTACTGAATTGGCGATCTGATCAAACTGTCCCAGATAATTAAATACGATATCCGAGTATCCGTGAGACGCTAATGCAGCCTCACCAGTAATATGCTTCAATAAACCAAAACCAATGCCATGGTTTGGAATAGAACGATATGCGTCTTTTATACTACAAATCACCGTGCCGATATCAAACGCTTCTGTTTCAAGTACAAATGGAAACAGTGACGTAAACCAACCAACCGTTTGCCCTAAATTGAGTGTATCGGTTAAAGGTTCACGTCCATGCCCTTCAAGATCAATCTGAATACTTTTCAGCCCATTCCAACGATTTAAACCCAACAATAAGCTGGCAAGCAAAAGTTCGTTAATAGTGGTACGAAACGCTGAAGGTGCCCGCTTTAATAAATCTTCAGTTGTTTGTGCATCTATCAACACGTCTACTGTACGTAAATCAGAAACAGTTCCTATACAATCAGATGTAATCTCTGTACAAGAGGTTTTCATCATCAATTTTTCTACTGGTTCTGATGCAACACCAAGCCAATAATCCCGTTCAGACAATAAACTTTCACTTTGTGCATAGTTTTGTAAAAACGCACCCCACTGTTTAAATGACGAAGACTTAGGGTCAAGTATCAGAGGTTGACCCTGGCAAATTTGACCATAAAGTACTTGCAAGTCAGCCAATAAAATACGCCATGACACGCCGTCAACAGCCATATGATGAACGATAAGCAACAATCGACCCTGTGGTGATTCATCATTGGTAACATACACAGCTCTTAATAAAGGCCCTGTTGCCAAACAAAGACTCTGTTGTGCCTGCTCAGCAATTTCTTCAATACAACTGAATTCTTTATCTCCAATATGCTTATACCAAATACTTTGCTCCACTAAGTTTTCGCTAAGTGGCTCGTATTTCGTGTTCCAGCTTTTATTTTCAGGCGTAAAACGTAACCTGAGGGCATCATGTCTTTGGTACAAATATGCTAATATTTTGGGAAGAAAGGCTGCCTCAAAACTTTCAGGTGTCACCAGGAGCATCGACTGATTGTAATGATTTATTCCTGTTTCTTCTGCTAAAAATTCAAGCTGAATAGGGAGTAAATATGTTGAGCCTGCTATCGCCTCTTGCGGTGACTCAATGACTTTATTATTTTGTATTTTAGGTGCTAATACCTGAATACTCTGATATTCAAATAATTGTTTCACCGTTAAGTTAATGCCTAACTTGGCTGCACGCCCTACCAGTTGAATTGAAAGAATTGAATCTCCGCCCAATTCAAAAAATTTGGCCGTAGTGCTTAACTTTTCTGGTTCAATATTAAGGAGTTCTGACCATAATAACACCAGAGATTTTTCAAGTTCAGTTACCGGTGCGACATATTCAGCCCTTGGCATAAACACCTCAGCTTGTGGCAAGGCTTTTTTGTCTACTTTGCCATTCGGTGTCAGTGGTAACGCATCCAGCACCATAAATATTGAAGGGATCATATATTCAGGTAACATTTTACCCAAATGTGTACGCAAAATATCGACGAAATTAGCTTTATCCTGTGCTTGTTTTTCATGATCGACAGACAACACAACATAAGCCATCAATTGCTTACTTTGTGTTGCAGTATCATTCGCAACGACAACAAGATCGTTCACTAAATCATGGCTTAATAACCGGCTTTCTATTTCGCCCAGTTCTATCCTAAAACCCCTGATTTTAACCTGCTGATCTAAACGACCCAGATATTCCAGTTCACCTTCAGGTAACCATCTGACCAAATCCGACGTGCGGTACAAACGTTTACTGCTCGTTGGGTCCTGCTCATCAAAAAACGGATTTTCAATGAATATTTCTGCCGTTAAATCTTCACGATTCAGGTAACCTCTTGCCAGTCCTCTTCCTGCGATGTATAACTCGCCCGGTA
>JBLIDR010000009.1:0-11975 GCA_047632655.1 Francisellaceae bacterium
TCGCAAAAACCTGTTTAGTAACGAATACTTCATATCTTGACGTAGATGAAATTGCTTCCTCAACCAATAGGCCAGAAAAAGTCGCTGGAATGCATTTTTTTAGTCCTGCACATGTAATGAAGCTTGTTGAAATTGTTGAAGGCAAATTGTCGAGTAAATCATTTATTCAACAATTAGAACAGCTTTCAATTGCTATCAGTAAAAAGCCGGTAGTTGCAAAAAATAAACATGGTTTTATAGGAAACAGAATACTTGAGAAATATGTATTTCAAGCACGTCAATTATTACTCGATGGCGCATCACCTATACAAGTCGACCAAGCTATCGAAAAATTTGGCATGGCAATGGGGCCATTTCGTATGTATGACGTTGTTGGTCTTGATCTTGAATGGCGAGCCCGAGCAATGAATATTGGTGACCAGATAACTAATAAACCAATTAATTCACTATTTGCTATTGAAGATCGCTTATGTGAAATGGGCCGATATGGACAAAAGTCAGGACAGGGTTACTACAAATACAAAGACAACAGTAGAACTGCAATACATGACCCTACTGTTGAAACACTGATTGAAAAAGTAATTTGTAAACTAGATATACAGCGCCGACAGGTAGAAGAAAAAGAAATTATCGAACGTTGTATTTTTGCACTAATTAATGAAGGTGCGAAAGTGCTTGAAGAAGGTGTTGCTCGTAATAGCCAGGATATTGATACAACCTACATATATGGTTATGGTTTTCCTAAAGAATTAGGCGGCCCCATGCAGTATGCAGATACGCTTGGATTAGCAGTTGTTGAACAAAGGTTGAATAAACTGGCCGCACAGCATGGCGAATTTTTCAAACCAGCGGCAATTATTTCTAAACTTAGTGCAAGAAATCTTTCTTTTGCTAATTCATCAAAATCCAACTAATAAAATTTTAAAGGTAAAAATTATGCATGAATACAATGCTCCGATGAAAGATATGCGCTTTGTTCTTTATGATGTTCTCGATATCACTGAACATTTAAAACTAATAGACCGAGAGGATATTGATACAGATTTAATTAATGCCATTGTTGAAGAAGGTGCAAAATTTTGCAGTGGTATTACTGCGCCTTTGAATCAAATTGGCGATGAGATGGGAGCTTCATTTAAAAATGGCTCTGTTACTACACCTTCTGGTTTCAAAGAAGCTTACACTAAGTATTGTGATACTGGTTGGGCTGCTATGACCGGACCAGTTGAATATGATGGACAAGGCTTTCCACAAGCAGTCGCGAGTAGTTTTCATGAAATGATGATGTCATCTAATTTAGCATTTCGAATATACTCAGGACTTACTGAAGGTGTAGTTTTAGCACTCAGAAAACATGGCAGTGATTCACTAAAAACACAATATTTACCAAAACTTGTTACTGGTCACTGGAGTGGCACTATGTGCTTAACTGAGCCACAAGCTGGAACAGACTTGGCACTATTAAGCACGAAAGCAAGTAATATAAACAAAGATGGTAGTTATTTAATCACTGGTACCAAAATTTTTATCAGTGGCGGCGATCATGATATGGCTGACAATATTGCTCATCTAGTACTTGCTCGGTTGCCAAGCGCCCCTCTAGGGGTAAAAGGTATTAGTTTATTTTTAGTCCCTAAATATTTACCCAATGCCGATGGATCTCTCGGTGAATTAAATACACTAAACTGCGGCTCAATTGAAAGTAAAATGGGTATTAAAGGAGCTGCTACATGTGTAATGAACTTTGATGGTGCACAAGGATGGCTAGTAGGCGAACCTCATGCTGGCTTAAAAGGCATGTTTACGATGATGAATGATGCACGTTATCAAGTAGGGCTTCAAGGCTTAGGTTTAGCCGAAATGTCTTATCAAGGGTCATTGATATATGAAAAAGAACGACTCCAATCTAGATCATTAACTGGCGTTAAGTCACCTGAAACATCAGCCGACCCAATCATAGTTCATCCCGATGTTAGAAGAATGCTACTTACTCAAAAATCATTAGTAGAAGGTTGCCGTATGCTTGGTTACTACGCCGGCTCATTGATTGATTTAGAAAATTGCGACATTGATGACAAACAAACTAAAAATTCGAAAGTCAGAGCTGCCTTTTTAATTCCATTAGTGAAAGGCTTCTTAACTGATATGAGCATGGAAGTTTGTAATATTGGTGTTCAAGTTTTTGGTGGTCACGGTTACATCAAGGAATGGGGGATGGAGCAATTAATTCGGGATGCAAGAATTACACAACTATATGAAGGAGCTAATGGCATACAAGCATTAGATTTTGTTCGTCGAAAATTATTGGTGGATCATGGTCAATGCTTGGATGATATTGCCAATGAAATTTTACAATGGTGTGAGCAACACGATCAAACCGAATTATGCAACATCATTGAAAAACTCAAATCAGCTGTACAAGAATGGCAAACAACTGCCGACTTTATTTTAACAGTAAGTGAAGAAAATCCAGATGAAATCGGTGCTGTTTCTGTTGATTTCATGCATGGTTCTTCTTATGTATTATTAGGCTATTTTTGGGCAAGAGCGGCAATCATAGCTTCGAAAGTCATAACGGGGGAACTTGATGATAGTCATGTAAAAGATATCGAGTTCCTACAAGGTAAAGTTGATACAGCAAACTTTTATTTTCACAGAATTTTACCCCGTATGAATACTCACTTTACTGTACTTAAATCGGGTGCAGAGACGTTAATGTCTATTGATGTATCTTCATTTTGAGTATAGGAGAATAATGATGACAAGTTTTAGCTTCATTACGAGTAAACAAATAGAAGTTGAGTGCGATTCAAGTTCAAAACTTAACGTTTATATGGCGGGTTTATCGTGTACGTCTGTTTTATTCATTACAGATAAAGGAGTACTCAATGCCGGCATAGCTGAAAAGGCTATAGCCAGCTTTAAAAAAGCTGATATATCATTCAAAATTTTTGATGAAGTCACTCCAGACCCTGATGTCGATCTGATAATTAAAGCGGCCACATTTGCAAAGAAATTAGGTGTTGATGGTATCGTTGGTTTCGGTGGAGGTAGTGCCATGGACGTTGCTAAGCTAGTATCAGTATTAGCTTCTCCTAATAATCTACAATCTATCGATCAAATGTACGGTGTCGATAAGGTTAAAGGTAATAGGTTACCACTAATCTTAGTGCCCACTACCGCGGGTACTGGCTCTGAAGTTACTCCAGTCGCTATTATTACTACTGGTAGTAAAGAAAAATCTGGTGTTGTATCGTCTATATTATTACCTGACATAGCATTATTAGATGCTAATTTGACTATAGGATTACCTAAAGCGATAACAGCAGCGACAGGCATTGATGCTATCGTCCATGCTATTGAAGCATATACAAGTAAACTTAAGAAAAATCCGATGTCTGATAGCTTTGCTTTAGAAGCATTAAAACTTTTGTGCGCCAACTTGCTTAAAGTAATAGATGATGGGACCGATATAGAAGCTCGGGAGAATGTGTTAAGGGGTGCTATGCATGCTGGTCAAGCTTTTGCTAATGCGCCTGTTGGCGCCGTACATGCCCTAGCTTACCCTATTGGCGCTAGACATCATATATCACATGGTTTATCAAACGCCTTAATGTTACCGCATGTATTACGCTTTAATAGCCTAGATAATGAAAGAGTGCAATTTCATTATTGTATAATCGCAGAACACATTATAGGCAAGAAGTTTACCTCAGTTAGAGAGGGAACAAACGCTTTAATTAATTATTTGGTTAAGTTAATACAGCTAAGTGGCTTACCTACTCGCCTTAGAGATATCGACATTCCAGAAAGTGCATTATGCTTCTTAGCAGTTGATGCGATGAAACAAGAACGGTTATTAATTAATAACCCAAAAGTTCTATCAGCAGATGATGCCTACTTATTATATAAACAAGCTTATTAGGACTCACAATGCTAGCTGTGAAAACACTATTTTCTAGAGAAGATTTTGATATTTTCTATGATGTTACAACCCGCTGGAAAGATAATGATATCTATGGACATGTTAATAATGTCACTTATTATTCTTACTTTGATACGGTTGTTAATAAATTTCTTATCGAAAAGGCCGGGCTTGATATACACCAGGGTAATTGCATTGCTTATGTAATAAGTTCTGAATGTTCATATAAAATAGCTATCTCATTTCCAGAGTCTATCGAAGTTGGTCTTTATGTAGAGTATATAGGCCGAACGTCAGTTAGATATCGGTTGGGAATATTTGTTAAAGGGAGTAATGATCTGGCAGCATGTGGAAGCTTTACGCATGTATTTGTCGATCGAGCATCTGAAAGTCCTATCCCAATACCAGAAAATTTTTTATCTGAGTTTCAGCGTATTTTAAAATAATGATGTGTTCACTTTGTAGTGTACGATCGTTCAAATCTATACCTTCAGAGTGTTATCTAGTGTTTTTGATATAGCTAACACTGATATTTTTCTGTCTTTATGTTGGATTGTCTTCTTTAAAGGTACATACTGAGAAAAGCAGAGAATTATACATTCTCTACTTTTCTACTTTTAGCTAAGTTAGTTTTTAAAATACTAATAAATAGTCTTGATATTCTTCTCTAAGCTTCATTTTAAGTAATTTCCCTGTTGCTGTATAGGGTAACTCATCGACAAAAATAACGGCATCAGGCATCCACCACTTAGCTATTTTAGGAGCTAAGAATTCAAAAACATCTTGCTCACTTAAATTCACGTTATTATCTTTAACTATAAGCAATATAGGCCGTTCATCCCATTTTTCGTGCTTAACACCTATGACACAACATTCTTTAATACCTAAGTGACCTATTGCTGCATTTTCTAAATCAATAGAAGATATCCACTCGCCACCTGATTTGATGACATCTTTCGCACGATCAACTAGTGATAGATTGTATTCACTATCGAGCGTAGCTATATCTCCTGTCACTAACCACCCATCTTTAAAGGAGCTATCACTGTCAGTATTATAATAACTGGCTGTAACCCATGGTCCGCGCACTAATAGATGACCACGTGACTTACCGTCGTTAAGTATTTCATTTCCTTTATCGTCAATCAGTTTCAGTTCGACACCAAAAGCAGGTCGCCCTTGAGATAACTGCTTTTGCATGCATTCTTCGCTTGGTAATGCTTCCATTTCAGGTGTTAAATTATTTATTGTTCCCATAGGCGACATTTCTGTCATTCCCCAAGCGTGTACCGCAATAACATTATGTTTTTCTTTGAAGTGTTTTATCATACTTAATGGAGCTGCAGAGCCTCCAATGATAACTTTATCCACAGAAGACAAGCTAACTTCTGTTTTAGACAAATAATCCAACAGCATAAGCCAAACCGTAGGGACGCCAAACATAATTGTTGGCTGTTCAATATCAATTAATTCGTATAAAGACTTAGGATCTAAACCTTGGCCTGGCAATACTAGCTTTGCTCCTAGCATAGTGCTAAAAAATGGAATACCCCATGCGTTTACATGGAACATAGGAACAACAGCCAAAATAGACGAACGTGAGCTGATATTAAAATTCTCTGGTAGGGCAGCAGACATTGAGTGTAATACTGTTGATCTGTGGCTATACAGTACGCCTTTGGGATTACCGGTAGTACCCGAGGTATAACATAATATTGCCCCAATGTTTTCATCAAACTCGGGCCATTCAATAGTATCTTCTTCCATTTCAATAAAAGCTTCATATGAAATAACATTATCAAGAGTCGTTTGAGGTAAGTGTTCATCGCCCGTTAGAACTACAATTTTCTCTATATGTTTAATATCATCTTTCATTAATTCAATTATGTTAATAAAGGTAATATCAACAAAAAGCAATTTATCTTCAGCGTGGTTCAAGATGTAGGTGATTTGTTCAATAAACAACCTTGGGTTTACCGTATGAATAATAGCGCCTATACCTGTTACACCAAAATAAAGTTCATAATGGCGATAGTTATTCCAGGCTAGGGTTGCAACCCTATCTCCTTGATTAATCCCATGCTTAAGTAAGGCATTACTCAGTTTTTTAGCTCGACTAGCTGATTGTTTTAATTTGTATCGATATACTTTACCACCTTCTTCTTCATCACATAATCGACTGACAATTTCCATTTCAGGGTAAACCTTTGTTGCATGTGCCATAATTGAAGAGATCAATAGTGGCTGATTCATCATTGTAGATTGCATATTCTTTTCCTCATGTTGCTAATTTCATATTCTGCATTATTCCAATTTTTTACTTTTCATATTTAAATAGATATTTACTCTCATCTATTGGACTACACAGATTACTTTGATTGAATGAAAACATAATAACAATTATGATGCCGGCAAGACTTAGTTAGATTAAACTATTAATTGATCAATACTTATATCTGGCCATTATTAAATATATACTGATCCAAAAATAAATTTTGGCATAATAAAACAAAACCTAAGTTATCTGGCTGTTACCGTCTTGGAATGACCATTATAAACAACGAAAGTAAACGATACCGAATTTTAAAGGGTTCAATATTTTCATACTTTTAAATTTTAGTCATACCATCCGCAGGTAGTAGTTGAGTACTACAAACCGCTACAGGCATTTCATCTATAGCAAATAAAATGCTATTCTGATTTATATCTGGTCCTTTTTTGGCTAATTAACAATCTCATGTCACGCCATCCTCCCCACACAAAAAAGCGGCCTATATCAGTATCTAACTTATCAATAAACATACCATATAGATGAGGCTCTGCATTAAGCCAACCCTTAAACTTTCGTACAAATTTATCTGGACTACGGGTAAATAATTTACGGTGATATACCAGGATTTCATCGTCAACTTGTACTAATAACCTCTGTCCTAATCCCGCCACAGACAAAATCACTTGAATCATCGTATCAATGAATAACCATAAAGTAAGAGGTAATACCACTTCAATGGTTGTTTTAGTCGTTCCCTTTGGTTCATAAACGTCCATAATTTCATAAAGGATAACTTCGTTAAATACTTGTGATATAACAAAGCTTGTAAAAATGAGGTAAAGTGGGTGAATCCATCTAAACGCCCAGATATAACCACTTATGGGTTTACCAACTATCAGGCTCATTGTATCAGCAATATATTTTCTTTCTTTGTTCAATATTGAAGTAAGTTCAGCATGACCACTATTACTCTCTTCAGTATTCTCTATGCACTCTTTAGGTGAGGAAGTACCAATAATAAAGGCATTTTTTTTTTAATATTATTTTCATTTTGCATCATTTTTGACCTTCCTATTTAAGTTAAAACGTGTAGTTAATACTTGCAGTTACAGTGTTCTTAGACGTATCTCTTACATCACTTTGCGAAAAATTCACTTCATAGAGTTCTGAATTTTTCGCATCGGTTAGTACTGCTGCTAAAGTCAACCCTACGCTATGCCATTTATGTAAGTATTCTATTGTCAAATTTTTAACATCAAAATCTTCAAAATTATTAATTTTTTGAATACCACCTTTGATATTTATTGATGATTTCTTATTAAATATATGGGTGTAACCGACTTCATAATATTGTGAACTTTTAGAGTGTTTAATACCGTCTTGAATACAGTCGATAGACGCTTCTATATCTTCTATCGACGAGCAGACAACGTAAGAGTTTATTCCATTGTTATCGTCTGAAACGGTGTGAAACAATGTGAGATAAAGTTTATTATATTTAACTGTGCCATATAATTCTGTTGTGTTTGGTGAAGAAAAATTTTCTTTTGGAATTAAATCGACAACCTCACCTGTATCAGGGTCGAAAATAAGTTCAATACTCTCTACACCTGGTTGTTTAGCTCCAGGAAAAAGGCTGTATTGACTACCAACTTCGAAGTGCCATGCATCTGGGTCCCCCCATCGAAAACCGCCTACCAATTGTACTTGATAACCGTCACTACCGGGAAACTGCTCACGTTTAATACCACGAACTTCTGTATTTAAGAACACTCCAGAGCGGTGCAGTAATTCAACATTGCCATAGACTGTAGGCCGGTTACCTGTGGTACTTAAGCCTCGCTCACGGTAATCAGTTGTTGCAGAGATAGATCCTCTAATTGCAACACCATAATCTTCCACCACATTTGCATTGGCTGTTAAAGCAGGCATGCTGATTAACAACACAGTAAAAAGTAGAATGCTATTTCTATTGTTTTTCATAATATTAACTCTCACAAGTCTTGTTAAAATTCTTTACAGGTGACCATACTTCAGTTTCGCCAAACACTTCAGCCACAATGTAGCCACGAACATAAAGTTCGCCTTCTTTGAGCTTTAATGTTGCTTTGTATTCCATACCAAGTAAGGGATCATACACAGTGCCTTTCTTCCATACACCATCATCAAAAGCTTTCAACTTTAATATTTCTAAACCACATATTCTTCTATTTCTCAGTGACTCGTCAGGGTTAGCTTCATCAAACCCATCATCCTCTGTCCATGCTATATATGCACAAATAGCTATTCCTCCTTCGCAAGCTTTCACTTGAATGATGTCATCCGTTGGTGAGATCCAATATCCTTCAAAACCATTGGCTTGACAACAAGGTTGTTGTTCTGCGTACGCAATTCCTAATGTTAAGCATGTTAAAGCAACTCCTGTGCTAACTTTTTTGGCAAGTCTTAATGTTTGTTTTTTTAAATCAGCAATATTATAATTTTTCATTATCTGCTCCTACCTGTTGTAATATTTTATATTATTAAATTAGGAATACACTTCACTTTTAACCGAGATTAAAGGAAGGTTTGTGTTTTTTTTAGTAACAAATGGTTCTAATAAGTCGAAAAATATGTCTGGATTAATTATCCCTTCTGGCGCATAAACGCCATATTTTGTAATATTTCCGTCACCTAGCATTCTAAGCGCAATGGCCGTAGGAACACTAGTATTAGGACCCATCCCACCAGGAATTGCGCCGTTTAACCACGCGCTACAAACATACTCTTTATTTTGCTCTTCTCTACTTACTGTTGCAGAGATTTCAGCGGGCATATATTTACGTCCAAAAATACTGTCTTGAGTCGAAGCCAACATTATTTTCATTGTTTCAAAGAAAGACAAATCAGATAAATCACTTTGTATAAAAACCTTTCTTAAGACATCTGCGACTTGCTTAATAGAATGACCTTTTTTATCTACTCGTTTTTGCGCTATTTTTAATGTTTGAATTAGCACTCTGGAAAAAACCATTGCATTGTTGCTGCTTTGAATGCTGGGAAAAGTTCTTGGTAAGGTAACCGGTTCTGGATGGCCTATAGTATGTGTTTTGATATGCCCCAAACTAGGTACTCTAAATTTTAATGTTTTTAAAGGTCGTACTTTAACTAGTTTTTTATTTTTGAAAACAGTAATAGTACCGGTAAATTGTTCTACCCAGTGCTCTAACGCAGCACCCATTTCAGGTTCCATGTTATCAAGTTCATCTGTTAATGAAAGACTTCCCCAAGTGGTGATAACATTTTCAACTACACCTAAAGTTCCAATGGCTTTACTTGCTAGTAAGTTCGCAATACCCGGACTAGCCCCCATACCAATAATTGCAGTAATATTATTTTTTTTTGCCTTTTCGCATAGTTTAAGTAATTCTAAAGTCGGATCAGGATCATCACAAATATCTATGTAATGGCAATTAGCATCAATTGCGGCCTCTAAAACAACCGTACCAAACAAGTAATAAGGTCCAATCGTAGACACAACTACATCGTACTCTTTTAATATTTCGGTCAAACGTATACTGTCATGGGCATCAATTTGTATTGCATCAATCAATGGATTATCAAGTTGTTTAACATATTCTTTTGCAACTACTTCGTTATAATCAGCAATAGTTAGCTTTTCAAATGCCTTAAGTTTAACCGCTGTTTCAACAAAATGTCGTCCCATCTGACCACAGCCGCCAAGAGAAAGTACCCTCATTATTCTACCCCTTTAAGTTTTAGTTTATTTACGTTATTAAAATGCTCTATTAAGTGAGTCGTAATTTCCGGGAATAAAGCCTCAGGAAAATCATGTCCCATACCGTCTATCTCTATGTATTTTGAATTTGGAATTAATGCTGCGGTTTCAACTCCCGCACTCGGAATAATTAGTGGGTCAAGCGATCCATGAATGACTAAAGATGAACATTGAATGTTTTTGAGCAAATTTGAACGTGGCTCTGATACCGTTATGGCTGAAAACTGTCTGTCCTGTCCTTTTTTATCCGGTTTATTTCTTGCTATTTCATCTTCTACTTTTTGCGTTAGGATTTTTCTATCTGTAGGGTATTTTGGACTACCTATTAGCTCCCACATTTTCACTCCATATTCAACAGCTTCAATATGTGAAGGTTTCTTAGGTGGATTGAGAAGATGATTTAGCACTTCTTTTTTTGCTTTACTTAAGTGATGCGACCCCCAACTACTCATTATTGAAGTTAAAGATGAAACTGCGTGAGGATAACGTGACGCAACAATTTGACTTATCATCCCCCCCATAGATGCCCCAACAATATGAACGGGCATAACATTGAGGTGATCAATCAACTCAACGACATCATTTGCCATATCATCAAGTACGTAAGGTACTTTTGCTTTTAAACCAACTTTAGATAGAAGGTAGGCCAGTTCCAAATTCGATTTTTGTGAGATTCTTGATGACTTCCCTACATCTCGGTTATCTATCCTAAGAACCCTAAATCCATGATTAACGATACTATTAACTAACTCAATAGGCCAACCGGTCAACTGTTGGCCAAGACCATGAATAAGCAAAACGCATGGCGAAGAAGTATTTCCATACGACTCATAAGCTATCTTTAAGTTTCTAGTTTTAAATATTTCTGTTTTTACTTTCATGAGAAACACTCTTTTTAAGCTTATTTTTCCGATTTTTCATCATAACGGTTATTATGCTTACGAGTCAAGAAAAGAATTGATACGTATGCGAAGCTATATAAATTCGGACTTATAGAGGTTTACGTACCAAACTGAGGCGTTTTTATTACATTGAAATTGCTTTATTGGAAGATACATATTGAAGTTTATGGGGATATAAAAAATAATATAATTGTCTATCGAAGGCGAAATTTTTTACTTTTAATTACTAGAAAACAATGACGCTAAATTTGCTGTAGCAATAAAATAAATTGGGAAATGAGGAAATAGCACTAACATAATATTCATACAGATACTGTTTGTAGCGCTAAAGCATTTGACTTTTCTTTGTCTTTTTCTCAAGGTAGGATTTTATCGATATAACTATACTGGGGATATTTGTTTGCTTAGATGTTAGTTCGATTAAGTTAATTAATTCAGACTGCTAGTCAAACTAAAAACCTATCTATTCTAATACCACTCGGATCAAAACGTTAACCGAACATTTAATTGGGTAACTCGCTAACAATTACCATCAATTCGGCTATATTTTTGGCATGCATTTTATTCATAACTCTACTACGATGAATTTCAACGGTTTTGATACTAATACCTAGCTGTTCAGCAATTTCTCTATTTACTCTGCCAGCTATTACCAACTTAGCGACTTGTTGTTCGCGTTTACTTATCAACTCCCATCGGTGTAAAACTTGCTGTTTTTTTATCAGTGCTTGACCTAGGCCATTTACTTTTTTAAGGGTCAAGGCGACTAAATCTAACAATACCTTATCGTTAAAAGGTTTTTCAATAAAATCTACAGCTTGGTTCTTCATAGCCTGAACTGCCATACTTACATCGGCATGACCCGTGATGATAATAACTGGCAACTTACTTGAGCGCTGATTCAATTCTTGCTGCAAAGCTAGGCCACTCATGCCCGTCATACGAACATCCAGCAGCAGGCAAGCAGGAATAATATGATTATCACTAAAAGTCGTTAAAAATTCTTCCCCACTACTGAAGGCACTAACTTGATATCCATCGCCTTCGAGTAACCAAACCAAAGATTCACGAAAATCTAAATCATCATCTACTATATAT
>JBLIDR010000010.1:0-11754 GCA_047632655.1 Francisellaceae bacterium
CATTGGGTCATCAATAGCCATAATCACTGAAATTAATTGTTCTGGACCAGGCTGAGTATAAGTCACACCAGGTGGTGGATTATTTCCTGGCCCACCTGGATTATAAAATGGTTGATAAGTAACACCGGTTTCTGAGTTGGTTCCACTAGTCGGGATAAAAACATCAGTTATTTGACGCATGGCTTCTTCGTCACCATCAAGTACGATATCAATATAATTATTATTATCAGAAACATAGGCTAAATTGTATGGAGCTGTTGGTTTATCTATTAGCCCTAAGCTAGCCAAACCAAGAACTTTAATGTCACCATATCCTGATATATTATAAACCTCACCAACCTTATTAAGCCAAACCGTTGCACCATTGATATCAACAACTTTCACATTAAAGAAATTTTCATACTGGTCTGGTCTCAAGCTTGAAACCCCATCTGGTGAAAAACCCCCTGAAGTAAAGACACGTAATCTATATTTAGCTGGAGCAATACCATATAAGGCAATTCCATTGTTTTCTTGAAAAGAATTAAATACAGATGGGGCGCTCTGTCCAACTATGTTCATAATGCTTAATTTTGCTGCAAGCAGAATCGGCCCAGCATTTGTTTCATATGGATTTCCACTGGCAATCGACATACCTACAGCACTGACAATTTGATTTTCAGGGCCAACTAGCTTAAGCTCAATTCCATTATTAACGACGGTTAGCTTAGTTGGATATACCGCACCTGCTGTACCTGGAGTTAAACGATTCCCAAAGTAGCCAAGAGCAATAACACAAGTCCTTTCATTATAATTCATATTTGGTGATAACGAAGCAACTTGAGTCGTTACCGTTTCACCAGTATTTAACGTAAACTCAAAACTACTAGCACTAACCGTACTAGGTAAGACTGGCCAGCTAAAACAAATTGGTGTAGCATCAGCAAAGTATGGTGAATATCCAAAGGTCGTATTAAGAGTAGAGACTGTAGGAGCAGAAGTATAAGCTCTATTTGGTACTGTTGTTGGTTGCAACACATTCACGACATTCCAAGTTCCTCCGGCAGCTACCGCATCCTCTTCAGTCGTTGCTGGAATACCTTGAATACCCTCATAACCATAACCTGCTGACATGATTTTAGCTTCAGCATCCCAAATATCGGCATTGATCAATACGTCTTGCAATAATGTCTGGGAAATAACTGATGGAGCCGCGGTCACGAGAGAAGTTATGACTGGTACTGATTCTGTGTTAGCACCTTTAAATGTAAAAACTGTTGAACTTAAGTCTTTATAATAATAAGAAATTATTTGTAACGTACACGTATCGCCTGGATTAACACTAGCGCAGGCATTAATGGTACTACTATTAATATTAATATCATAAACATTACCATCTAAAGTTGTTCCCTCAAAATTAGCCACAATGTCTTTAGCAATTGATGTAATAGAGTTATTAGTAATATTAATATCTAGATATGCACCTTGGGCTAATTCAAAACTATTTGGGTTAACCGTTAATGAAATTTCCACCACCACGCCTTGGTTTAAAGTGCTAACACCAAGTGAAGAAAAACTAAGGGTATGGTCACCTGCTGTACTTGGTGCTGTACAGCTAAAATATACTGTCTCCCCGCCTATTTCTACATCCTGCTCAGTTGGAGAGCAAACAATTGGTGCAACAGTATTTGAATCTCTAACTGAAACGCTTTGTATATCTCCTGTTGAGCCAACGCTTAATTCTGATAATTTAATTAATCTAACTGGAATTATGATATTTTCGCTTTCGAGCATCGTACTTGGAATTGTTGTATCAATACTAGTCGTATCGTTATTACTATCTGAACTCCCACATCCAGCCAATAATATTAATGAAAAAGGGAGTGAAATCAAAAATTTATTTCTGATTACTGTTTTCAGTTTTAAATTAATACTCATATATATAATATCCTTCAATCTTGATTTTTAATAAAAAATTAAATTAAACCTTACCTACTACAAATAAGCACTCAACAATTCATCAGACGCCTGATAAATTGGACACTGTCCATCAAGCAATGTTTGGGCAGACCTTTCATAACTAGCTGTATTAATGCACACCTCGCCATTACTCAAAGAAGCCTCAACATAAGCATTCATAACTCCAGCAGGATGTCTGATTTTAACACAATGAACTTTTGTTTCATCACTGAGTTCAGGGGTTCTTTGCGCACACTCATAAGCAATGGTACCCGGGGTTAAACAAGCTACCGCTAAACAAGACCCTCCTGATACGGCCAAAGAAACATGTGCTGATTGAGGCGTGAAATACTGTACTTGAATATGACTATTTTCATCATTAGGTTTGGATACTACGCACACTTTTGGCATTGTTTCACTGTTCGCTAAATCCTCTGCCTTAATCAAATCTCCTTGTTTATCACGAATATTCATTGTTTCAGCGGCTTCAACCCAAATTTTAAGAAAATGTTTTTTGAAGACTTCATCATCTAAATAACGTTTTGACATATCTGCCACACTCACACCTAGATCATCAGCAGACAAGATAACCATTGGAACGGATACATCTAAACAAGACACACGTACACCATTAATGGTTTGTAGGGCTTCTCCGCTTGGTAATAACTTTCCAGTTTTTACGCCAACAGGATTTTGTAATGACAGCCTAACTCCAGGGTATAAACCCATAACGCCAGCGATATTTATTTTAGTAAGTTGAGACTGAGTATCATAATTTAACTTACACTCCATGATAGTATCTGTGTTTGTATTATAAATAGTTACATCCTCAGATCGTTCACAAATTAAACCTTGCTCCAAAGCATACAATGGAATTGCTGAAGACATGTTCCCACAATTTACCCGCCAGTCGATATCACTTTTATTATGAGACAATTGCGCCAGAGTACTTTCTAAGTTAATTCCAATCTTGTTGGATTTTTTAATAATAAAACACTTATTGCTTGTCGGATACCCTCGCCCTAAACCTGTAATTTGTTTATTTTGTTTAATTTCACCAAACAATGGTGAGCCCATAATATGTCGCAATAATTCTTCTTTTAATTGTTGATCTTTAGGTAAGTTTTCTTCTAACAACATAATACCTGTTGATGTACCACCACGCATATAGGTTACTGGAACATATAAAACACCGTTATTAAAAGTGAATTTCATTGCCTTTCCCTTTATATAATTTTGTTTTAATATATTTAAAGATTAACTCAAATATATTAAAAAGTATCATTAATTATCGTCTCACCGAATAATAGATATATTTTCTTAAGCTCTTTATTTTTCTGCATTGTAAATTTAAATATTTTGTTTGAATCTCATAATGACGCTACAAAGTTTTTTTCTTGAAGAGTTTTATCCGACATTCCGAACCAAAAGCTAATCAATTTTTAATTAGCTAAAACCCTTGTTGATTATGGTTTTGTCGTGTTTGAAAACTGGATTTAGCGATATTTTAAAGATTTGGCTATGATTTAATTAATTTATTATCACTATATAAATCGATAAGTTAAAATCATGAGATTTTCATTTTTCAAAAATATCAAAACTCAAAATTTAATATTACTATATATATCAGATAAATATCTGGTGCGGAATGTCGGTTTTATCTAATCAAGATTATTTATTTTAGGTAGAAATAGATTTTTCAGATAAGTTTGTGTTACTGGTGTATTCTGTTTGGAATGGTAGTTGTTTAAAGATTTTTAGGGAGAGGGTTATGCCGCCTTGATTAATTCATGCTTCCTACAATTCTCTTCATCTCTATCTTGCTTGCGCAATATTAATCCAATACGCTGTATATTTCGACCAACAATAGAAATTACTCCACCGTCACACTCTTAGCCAAATTCCTAGGCTGATCAACATCAGTACCCTTCTGAACTGCCACATGATATGAAAAAAGTTGTAAAGGTATAGTGAAGACAATGGGTGAAATAATCTCAGGAACCTCTTCAATCACAAAAGTATGTTGACTGGAAATATTTAAATTTTTGCTAACCGCATGGTCTATAAAAACATATAACTGCCCGCCACGAGCTTGTACTTCCTGCAAATTCCCTTCTAATTTTTCTAACAAAGCATCATTAGGTGCTACAGCTATAACGGGCATGTCTTTATCAACTAAGGCTAATGGCCCATGTTTTAATTCTCCGGCAGGGTAAGCCTCAGCATGAATGTATGAAACTTCTTTTAACTTTAATGCACCCTCTAAAGCTACTGGATATTGTATGCCTCTACCTAAAAATAAAGCATGATCTTTTTCTACAAAATCATAAGACAATTTTTCAATTTCTGAATCAAGAGATAATACCTTTTGCACTAATTCAGGAGCTTTCACTAGCGCTTTAATTATTTTTTGTTCACTCTCGGTACTTAACCCATGAAAACGACCTATCGCACAAGTTAACAAAATAAAAGCAACAAGCTGAGTCGTAAAAGCTTTTGTTGAAGCTACGCTCATTTCTATACCTGCTTGAGTTATAAAAACTAGATCAGCTTCTCTTACTAAAGAACTACTTGGAACATTGCAAATAGCCAAGGTTGCTAGATAGCCTAATTCCTTTGCTTGCCTAAGAGCGGCTAACGTATCAGCTGTTTCGCCAGATTGAGATATATTGATAAACAAACAATCCTTAGGCACAACTGCTTTTCTATACCTAATCTCACTCGCAATTTCCACATCACATGTAATATTAGCGTAAGACTCAATCCAATAACGAGCCACAAGTCCAGCATGATAACTAGTACCACAGGCCACAATCCTGACGTGCTTAACTTTCTTAAATAACTGCTCTGCTTCTGCGCCAAATTTTTCAACCATCACTTGATTATCACGTGTAATACAGTTGGAAAAAGTATTAGCGATAACGGTTGGTTGTTCAAAAATTTCTTTTTGCATGTAATGTTTATACTCTCCCTTACATGCTGCATCTTGGGTATGAGTAAATTCAGCAATTTCAACCTCTTTTTTAACGCCCTCTTTATCATAAATCTCAACCCCATTTAACTTAATAACCGCCATATCACCTTCTTCAAGATAAGAAAAGCGTCGAGTAACAGGCAAAAGAGAAAGACAATCTGAGGATAAAAAATGTTCACCAAGACCATAACCAATAACGATAGGTGAACCTGAGCGTACAGCAATTAATCGATCTGGATAATCTTTATGTAACACAACCAAACCATAAGCCCCTCTCAAATGTGCTACAGTATTTTTAATATTTTTTATTGGCGAAAGGTTTGAATCCCAAAGACTATTGAGTAAATGCACGATGACTTCTGTGTCCGTCTCAGAATTAAAAATTATGCCTTTATTTTGCAAAGACTTTTTCAATTCAGCAAAGTTTTCGATAATACCATTATGAACAATCGCAATGTTTTCACCGGAAACATGAGGGTGTGCATTCACCTCAGACGGTTTACCATGAGTGGCCCACCTAGTATGCGCTATGCCAATAGAACCTGTTATAGGCTCCTCTTTAAGACGATCAGCTAATGCTTGAACTTTCCCTACAGCTCGAACTCTCTCAATTTCATTATTTTTTGTCACGACAGCAACACCGGCCGAATCATAACCTCTATACTCAAGACGTCTTAACCCTTCAACCAAAATTGGTAATACATTTCTTTCAGCCACTACACCAACAATTCCACACATGCTCAAAACCCTCTATGTAACTCTATTGCATTAGTATACGCAATTCAGATAAAAAATTTATTGTATATTATAAATTTTTCTCAAAGTGATTTACAGCTAACATATAACAACGAACACAACTATACTCAAATATAATTTATTGATAATATAGTGAACGCCTCAGAAAAAAATTTATTCCAAAAAGCTATATTTCTAATCAAACCATTCTGGAAAGGTCAAAGCGCTAAAAATGCTTGGTTTTTATTAATCATCGCCATCATATTCGTCATTTTTCTTTCCGGCATCAACACCTATAAAACTTATGTGACAAAATGGATGTTGGATGCCTTAACAGAAAGAAATTCACAACATATTATTAATATATTTATCATTGCTATTATCTCACTTGGAATTTCCATCCCTATTAGCGCATACCATAACTACACGCTTAATAACTTACATTTACACTGGAGAAAATGGCTAAATTTAGATTTACTCGGTAACTATTTTAAAAAACATGCTTTTTATCGCATGCATCTTTTTTCAGATGTTGATAACCCTGATCAACGTTTATCCTCTGATCTAGAGCAATTTGTTAATTTATCAGTTCAGTTTATAGGCGTACTTTGCTTTTCGGTAATTTCTATTATCACCCTTACCGGCGTACTTTGGATGATAAATATTTGGCTTGTAGTCTGTATTGTGATTTATGTTGCGATTGGCTCCGCAATAACCCTTTTAATAAGTAAAAATCTAGTTGATGTGAATTTCAAAAATATTCAATATGAAGCTGATTATCGTTATAACTTAGTTCATGTAAGAGACAATGTTGAGTCCATAGCATTTTATCAAGGCGAAAACCATGAGCATTCAGGCTTAAAAGAACGTTTTTTAAAGTTAATGAAAAAATATCAACGCCTTATCAAGTTACAACGTAATATCTCATTTTTTACTGAATTCTATCTTTTATATGCAGCGTTATGTCCTTTTTTGATTTTATTTCCAGGAGTATTAAATGGCACAGTGACAATTGGCACCGTTGTCCAAGCATCAACGGTCTTTATGCTTCTTTTACAAAGTTTTTCAGTCATCGTAAATTACTTTAAAGAACTTGCGACCTATGGCGCAGTTGTTGAACGTTTATATGGTTTTGCGCAAGGAATAAATACCCAGGCACCTGAATCAACAAAAACTGAGGTCGTTACTAAAAATAATTTCTCACTCAATGATGTCACTATTTATACCCCTGATTTAAAGAAAACTTTAGCTAAAAACTTATCCATTGAAATACCTAAAAATTCTGGGATTTTAATTATGGGTCCAAGTGGTTGTGGTAAAAGTTCATTACTCAGAGCTCTAGCGGGGTTATGGCGCGCTGGATCTGGAACGATAAACATACCACCCATTGAAGAAGTCATGTTCTTACCACAAAAGCCATATATGATAATTGGATCATTAAGAGAGCAAATAACCTACCCTCAAATTGATCAAAAAGTGAGTGATGAAGAATTATTTAAAGCGTTAAAAAAAGCAAATCTTGATCATATCCCTGAACAAACTGGAGGACTAGATAAAACCTTAAATTGGGGCGATATCCTATCTTTAGGCGAACAACAAAGATTAATTTTTGCCAGATTATTTTTAACTGACCCCGCGTACGCCATATTAGATGAATCAACCAGCGCATTAGACGAACCCAATGAAGAAAATCTATATCAACAATTAGTAAATGGTAATATTGGCTTCATAAGTGTTGGGCATCGCTCTAGTTTGAAAAAATTTCACACCCATATTTTAGAAATGGATCAAGATGGTAAATGGGAGTTTTACCCGACTGTAAACACTGGGAAATCAAGTGTTTGAGAATCATAACCAAATAACTCTAAATCTTAATAAAGCTTTTGGTGAGCATCAATTAAATTCACCCCTGAAATTATTAGATGGTGGATATTCATCTAGTAACAATTATCTAGTTGAATTAAATAATGATAAATATGTCTATCGTGAACTCAGCCCTAAAAGCACTTACCAAAATCGTAAAAATGAATGCGTAGCCACAAAATTAATGTCGGATAAACTAATTGGTGCAAAATGTTTTTATATCGATGAGAAATATACTGTCATTATCATTAAATATTTAGATGGGCGAGATGCAAATTACAATGATGTAACAAATGCAAACGAAGGTTTTTATACCCCTATTAGAAAATTACATAATTTACAAATTAATACTAATTTCCCTAAATCAAAAACGCTTATCCAAAGGATTGATAATTACTTATTAAATGTATCTACAGAGAATAATATCATCAACCAAAGTGACTTAGCGTCAGCAAAAAAACTATATGATACAACAATAAATAATCAAGAAACATGCTTTGTGCATGGTGACTTAAATCACAACAACCTAAGAATAACTAATAAGAGTAATATACTAATAGATTGGGCTGATTTTGGTCTAGGTTGCCCATTAGAGGATATATCTAGTCTTGGTCGTGGAATTTCAAAAATACAGCAACAAAATTTATTGACTCAATATTTCAAACGCCTACCAAATCAAAATGAATTAGATAAATTTAGAATATATTGTCACATACATTGGTTGCTTCTAGCTAGTTGGGCGTTGGAACAGTTAACGATTAGACGGGTGAGTATTATAGAATCATTCGAACAACTGGAAACACTAAAAAACATTAACGCCAAATCATATTTAAAAAATTGCATTAATTCAAAAATTGATTTATCAAATGATAATCACTTAATAGTATTCACAAAAGCATGTATTAAGGCTTTCCAACAACCTTTAGATATAAATTAAAAAAAAGGAACATCAATGCTAAATAAAATCTTCCCTAAAGACGCTCAAAAGTATAGCGGGCATAAAATTGCTTTATATCTATTTTATGCTCTTACAGTTTTAACACTAGTAAGAAGCTTAATACACATGTTCTTAGCAGATGGCGGAGCTCAAAGCATCGCTACAATCCCTTTAGATCAGTTCACCAAAAATGGTGCAGCAACGGTTATTTTACTTTTTGCTTTCTGGGGACTTTCACAGTTTATAATTGGTTTGGTTTACGTTGTTGTGGCTTGGCGTTATAAAGGGTTAATCCCAATCTTTTATCTACTCCTTGTTTTTGAATATTCTATGCGCATATTTTTAGGGCATTTAAAACCCATTATGTTAACTGGAACTGCTCCAGGTGCTGTCGGGGACTACATTATGGTCCCGGTATCTATTATTTTATTTTTATTATCAATTTATAGTTTCAAGAAGTAAAGCACAGCTACTCACTGCTACCGCGAACAGGCCAAATTTGACGAACAGCATTCTTGCCATTAAATGTTTTAGCAACACGATCAAAATCTCCTTGATCTGGATACACCCGCCCACTCTTCATATCAACAGCCCAAGCTTGATGCGTATTACCAGCATCAGTTGAGCTTGAATAATAGTTAGAAGATTGCACATACACAAATCCACCACTATTGTTTAGCCAAGTTGCTTGATTAGCAACGCCTAAATTAAAGATTGATTTCCATTCATTAATATTAGGTAAACGCCAGTCTTCATAGTTACATAAGTTAATGCGCAATCATAATCATTTAATTAAAAGTATTCCTGTGTGCTGAACTGCCCTGTTCTATTGTCTTGTATCGTAAAGTGATACCCTTTTGTTAAGTCAATGTTACTTCTTTGCCAAACCCATCGACCTGAATCAGCTAGAACCATATTCACATTTTGTGGTACACCGTTAGCATTTACATAATGCATTATTACATAACTCCTTGACGGGTCAGTTGTTAAAGAGACTTCAATGTTAGAGCCTGAAGTGACCACATTAATTTGGTACAGATTAGCTTCTATTGTTTGATGACTACCTGTCTGTTCTTGGCTCTGGTCATTGTTATTCGGTTCTGTAGTACTGTCAATATTATAAGAAATACTATTAAACTGACCTACTTGGTTATCTTGCAGTGTAAATTCAATAGGCCTACTTACATCAAAGTTATCTGTCACCCACAACCAATCTTTATTATTAACGGTTGTCATTTTTACGCTTTGCTTTCTACCTTGTTCGTCAACATAATGCATAATCAGATAGTTACGATTGATATTAGAATCAATGTTAACGGTTACCACCCCCTCTGTAATACTTGCTTGCCCTGAAAATCTATTAAGCGAATCAATAATATCGTAGCCTTCTGGTGTTGAACTAGTATCAGTTTGATCATTAGTATCAGTTTGATCATTCACATCATCAGACGGCACAGCTTCATTTAAAGTGTCATATAAATACTGCTCACTTGAAAATTGCCCCACTTGCGCATCTTGAATGGTAAAGCTGAATGATTGGTTTAAATCGAACTGTACACTCTGAAATACCCATAACCCATTATTATTTAATTGCATTGTTACATTCTGTGGCAAACCACGCTTATCCTTATAATGAATAATCACATAAGAACATGACGGATCTGTTAATAGAGAAATCATAATCTCATCATTGACCACCCCTATTTTTCCGCTAAAACGTGATTGATCATCATAAAAACCCAAAAATGATGAATTAGAAGAATCCACGTTAGTACTTTCATCACTATTATCGACTTGTGTTCCGTCATCAGTAGCAGCATCAGTATCAGTATCAGTATCAGTATCAGTATCAGTATCAGTATCAGTATCAGTATCAGTATCAGTATCAGTATCAGTATCAGTATCAGTATCGGTATCAGTATCGGTATCAGTATCAGTATCGGTATCAGTATCGGTATCAGTATCAGTATCAGTATCAGTATCAGTATCAGTATCACTATCAGTATCGGTATCGGTATCGGTATCGGTATCGGTATCGGTATCAGTATCGGTATCAGTATCAGTATCGGTATCGGTATCGGTATCAGTATCGGTATCGGTATCGGTATCGGTATCAGTATCAGTATCAGTATCAGTATCAGTATCAGTATTTAAACTATCACCCGAAACTTGAATTGTTTTAACGGAACCGTCAGCAAATAAAATAACATAACTATTTGCCGGAACGTTTAATACCACCCCATCAGAAAATCTAACTATTTGTAACTGTGAGTGACCATTAAAAGCGACGTACTGATTATTATTATCCTTAGTAAATACGGCATAAGTTGCAGAGTCTGCCGTAATATCAGCATTAACCTGGCCAAGACTAGCAATATTTTCTAACCAATAAAGAATTTGGGTATGAGATGTTCCTGCTTCAGCATTAAAGTTAGGGTTATCATTATAATCTTGTAATGCTTCAGCAGAGTTTGATAATGCTTTATATTGCAATAAAACACCTTTCCAACTCTGCCACCCATTACTATCAGAACTCACATTATTACCGTTTGACTGCTCAAAGAACTGATTACTCGAATTCAAATCTGCAATATTTTTAGCAACATATTCAGGGTGTTGACCTAAATATAATGAACCACCGTGAATAGGTAAATAATTAATACCATGAATTTCCTCAGGATTTGCTGTCCACCAAGTACCATAAACCCCCCCATCAGACCATACAATGGCTGATGTGCTATGACCAAAATCTTCAGGAAAAACTTCATTATCAACGTCAAACCAATATTGATTAATGGCTTGGTTCTCTGTTGCATATAAAAATACACCCAAATCAACTAGCGCCTGTTGCTTTGTAGCCTGGCCCCATAAAATAACGGCTGTAGAAAAATTCATTGATTCAGAAGATGATTCTTGATTATTACCAGAAGCAAAATTCGCGTGTCCTGACGCCCAAGCGTGACCAGCATATGGGTCATATTGTCTTATCCACGGAAAATTAGGATCGTCTTTATCCGTATTTGCTACATCCTTAATAATAATATTAATCATTGCGCCATATTCATTGCTAGATGCCCATTTAGGATCATATTTGGCGACTAGAGCGGCGGCTTTAATTAAGTAGCTATAATGAAAATGATGGTCATTTAATTGGGTTTCACTACCAAATGAAGCTGGATATCCAATTAAACTACCCCATTGATTATTGTAATAATAAAAGTGACTATCTTGTGTGCCTGAGTCAGTCAACCAGTTTGTCATATCATCACGCAACGCCTCTACTAAATAAGTATATATTTCACGCTCA
>JBLIDR010000011.1:0-11639 GCA_047632655.1 Francisellaceae bacterium
AGCTTAAATAACTAATGGGATATGAGGAGTTTACATCCTTCTTTGCTTTGAATAATAGAACGGGTATTAGATTCGCAAATGCAAAAGCGAACAATATTAGGAATTCGTTAATCTGTGTAGTTAAATAAAATATATAGAAAATGACAGGAAATATGAGCGCTCTTAGAACTCTACTAAATGCATTTAATTTAAAGGCACCCAATTTAATATTATTTTGAATATTAAATTCGAAATTTGCAATTGAGAATAATGTTATTACTGATGAAATGTACACCAAACCATAATGACTATCCGCATTGGGTACTAAAAACACGAAAAATGATAATAAAATTGATAAGACAATGGTTATTGATGCAAAAACCTTATCTAAAAAAAAATAGAGTTCTTGACTCAAATTATAAATTGAGTATTCTAATCTTAATGACGTAAAAACCCCTACAACACCTAAAAGTGCTAATAAATAGTTATACTGACCAAAGACATTAACCCCTGCCAACTTAGCTATAAAGGGGACACTTAAAAATGATACAAGTTGGGCTAACGCCACACCCACCCCTGTAGATAAATAATGCTTAAAGTTATCAATTTTGAATTTTTTCATATTCTATTTTTATACTTATGATCTAACGGTTATTAACTTCTTTAATAAACTCTTCAAAGCTACTAAAGCTTGCCTTGTTATTATTTTTGTATACGTCATACATATGTCCCAGTTGTTTTTTTATTGGCAACTGACTGTTTAACTCTTTCCCATCCATAAATAGAGGAAACTCCTCCCAGAAATCTTCTATTTTCGGTTGGCGATTTAAAGAGGTAGGTATGCTCTTTGCGTACTCAATAGCTTCTTCCAAACATACGGTCTTCCTCTTATTTCTATACTCTTCAATAGTGCAAATTACTCTTGCAGGATTGCCCGCAGCTACACTATTCGGAGGAATAGATTTATTCACCAAAGACCCTGCACCAATTATAGAGTTAGGCCCAATTTTTACGCCTTTTAAAATGGTTACATTGAAGCCAATAAAAACATTATTACCTATAACAACTTTACCTGATGAAGGAATTAGTTCCCCATAAAGATTCCGCAGAACCATCCAATCATAACCATGGGTTAGTAAGGTCAAACCCTTAGTGAGTGCTACATCATCCCCAATTTCAACTAGTGACGGCCTAGTAACATCAATATCAATATCCTTTATTTGAAAAAAAGATACTCTGTCTCCAATTTTGACTCCTTTTTTTCTCAAATAGCTAATCATACGTAAAGATGAGCTTTGAGCCCATTTCCGTTCGATTTTAGAGATAATTTTTTTTATCATGTTCTGCATCTCCTGCATTTACAATTATTTTTTTAGCATTTTTGAAACTCTGAAAAAGCTCTACGAATCCGCACCTGAATGGTTATTAGGGATTTATGCTAACTAACGGTCCTACTTTTTAAAATGCATAAAATTGAGTTAGTTAAAGAGTAAAATTTCATTGCGGTTTTATAATTTAAACGTAGATAAAAAATCTCTCAGTCCTTGACCTAAAACAGGGTCAAGTAGCGAATATTCAATATTTGCTTGCAGGTAACCTAATTTATTACCACAGTCATGACTTCTGCCAACGATTTTGTAGGCTTCCATTTTTTCCAATATTAATAACTGGTGCATGGCATCAGTCAGTTGAATTTCGCCACCTGCGCCCGGTGGGGTAAAATCTAATAAATCCCAAATGGCCGCTGAAAGCACATAACGACCGGTTATTGCTAGGTTAGACGGAGCTTCATCACATGCTGGTTTTTCAACCATATTGCTTATTTGGGCAAACTCAGACGATTTAAGATCGACGCCGTTAATGTCAACCACACCATAACCACTAACATCTTTCTGTGGTACTTCTTCTACCATGACTTGACTGATGTTGGTTTCTTCAAAGCGCTTGACCATTTGTGCTAAGTTGTCTTTCTTCAAATCTGAATGATATTTGTCTACCAATACATCGGGTAATATAACGGCAAAGGGTTTATTACCAATAATGGGCTTGGCGCATAAAATGGCGTGGCCTAAACCCAAGGCATTAGATTGTCGAACAGAAATGACGTTAGTGCCTTTGGGCGTAATTTTACGTACTTCATCTAGCAAAGAGCGTTTGACTCGTTTTTCAAGCTGAGCTTCTAGTTCATAGCTTTTATCAAAGTGATTTTCGATGGCATTTTTACTGGAATGGGTGACTAGGATAATATTTTTAATACCGGCTGCTGCCGCTTCTTCTACCACGTATTGAATGAGTGGTTTATCAACTACGCTGAGCATTTCTTTTGGGATAGCTTTAGTGGCAGGTAACATGCGTGTACCAAGCCCAGCAACAGGGATTACGGCGGTAGTTATTTTATTTGCCACTGATATCATATTTAATGGTTCTGCCATTGTTTATTCAATCTAATTAGTTACTTTTTGTATCATTTATATTTTTCAAAGTACTTTTAATCAAAAATCAATTCTGCACATAAAACAAGCATTAGAGCCTATTCAAAGTTATTGAACTTTAAATTGTTTTGATATCGTTACGGAAAACATAGCCAAGACAAAATTTCTTTAAACTACAAGATAATATTTTCAATAAACTTATTTTGCCAACATATTAAACTTTAGCAACAATAATAATTTTTATAATTATCTAAGAATAACCTGTAAAAACAATGGCGAAATAAAAAAACCTGACTACTACGCTTTTATCTTCATTCAAAAGCAGCAAAAAATAAAATAATACAAACCAAACAATTATAAAATTTATTATTGTTGACATATCTTAATATATACTTACTTAAAGCCCAGCTCACATTAAACATATAGAAATGACCCAGTAATAACTGAAGAAGAGTCGTTACTGCTTCCTGTTTATTGTGAACGACTAGAAGGTATGTATTATTAAAATAAATATAAGGTCTAGGAGTATAACGATATTTTTGTTTTTACTACTTTGTTCAACAGAGATATTTGCTACTAATCATTGGTTTATTGCACCTGAATTTCAAATGAAAATCAGGCTTAAATATGGTCATGCTGCAGAAAGTAGGGTAAGGGAGTTGAATAAGCTAATTACTAATGAACAGGATGCTAATGAATGGACTAAAATTAATAAAATTAATAATTTCTTTAATACTGCTATTGATTATAAAAATGATTTGTCGCTATGGGGGGTAAATGATTATTGGGCTTTACCAATAGAAACTATTTTTCGTGGGCTAGGTGATTGTGAAGATTATGTAATCGCTAAATATTTTAGCCTAATAGCACTAGGTATTAATGAAGATAAACTACGTCTTATGTATGTACGCCACATTAAAGCCAATGAAGCTCATATGGTGCTTATTTATTTAGAAAACCAAAAATCTGTCTCGCTAGTATTAGATAACAATAATCCTGATATTCTTCCCACACATAAAAGAATAGATTTAAAGCCCATTTACAGCTTTAACAGTAAAGGTGTCTGGATGGAAAAATCGAATGGATTGGCTCGAAAGGTAAATAATAGCCCAGGGGTTTCTGCTTGGAATAACTTAATAAAAAAATTAATACTGTATAAAGATCTATAATAACAAGGTTACTGCTCTGTTTCACAGATAATGCATTAGCAGCATATGCTTTATTATCAATAATATGATCTAAACAATCATTACTAAATCTATTTTAGCTTAATACACTAATAGCACATTGAAGTTTACTTATATTGAGTAGACCGTGAAAACTTCCCCTCTTACATAATAGTAATATAGCGTTTTTGACAATGCTAATACCATGTACTTCCCCCTTTAATTATTACAGCCTTCGCCTTTATTATAAAATTTATTATTAAAGGTATTGGGACTAATTAATGTCACAATTATGTACTCTAGACAATATCCTCTAAAAGAGGATTTACACTGCTAAGACTCAATACGTTAATAAACATATACCATATAAAGAATAATTGACATGAACCTATCAAAAACTTTTGAGCCTAAAACTAATTCCTATTCATTCTTTTTTCGGTTAGTTGACCTGTCACTTTTACTCTGTACCTTGGCACTTGCTGCAAGTTTTTTTCAGGTAGATTTTAGTTACCAATATTTAAACGCAGCACTTATCGTATCACTGGTATTTTTATATATAGCAGAAGGTATGGGATTATATCGTTCATGGCGTATAGGTCGATTTTCTCATATGCTACTTGTTTTATGGGGAGCTATTACTATTGCTTTTATAAGCGTATTAGCTATTGCTTTATTATTTGAACCCTTAGATACCTTACCAATTACTACCTTTATTATTTGGTTTATATTAGCTCTACTCTGTAGTTTTTCCTGGCGCTATTTTGGACGTTTATACAAAAATTCGCAAAACGTTATAAAACGAAAAGTAAAAAAAACTCTAATTATTGGCGCAACAGATGCCGGTAGTCATTTACATCAGCAAATTAAAGAATATGACGAGTTGGGTTACGACTTTCTCGGTTTTTTTGATGATTGTAATAGAGAAAATCACCCAAAAAATGAGCAACCTCGTTTATCTGGAAGCATT
This sequence comes from Francisellaceae bacterium, assembly GCA_047632655.1. GTDB lineage: Bacteria > Pseudomonadota > Gammaproteobacteria > Francisellales > Francisellaceae > CAJXRW01. The sequence goes on from JBLIDR010000011.1 coordinate 4,545, forward strand.
GCCGATGCCATCACCTTAGCCCGTAATGGCGGTATAGACTCATTGTTTATAGCACTATCGGGCGAATCTGATCAACGCATGAGAGAAATACTAGGACGGCTGGGAGACTCGACCGTTAATGTTTATTTTGTTCCTAAGTTTATAACATTTAATTTAATCCCTACCCGTGTTGAACATATTGGTGACATGGATATTTTAAGTGTGTTTGAGTCACCCTACCTCGGCTTTAAACGATGGCTGAAACGTGCTGAGGATATTATTGTTAGTAGTATTATTTTAGCTCTTATCATGCTGCCTTTATTATTTATTGCTGTCACCATTAAGTTAACATCAAAAGGGCCTGTACTTTTTAAACAACTTCGTTATGGCTTACAAGGACAAACGATTTTGGTATGGAAATTTCGTTCCATGACCGTAATGGAAAATAATAATATGGTTTTTCAGGCCACAAAAAATGATAGTAGAATTACACCTTTTGGTGCTTTTTTACGCCGTACTTCGTTAGACGAGTTACCACAGTTTTTTAATGTCTTGATTGGGGATATGTCCATAGTTGGGCCTCGACCACATGCCGTTGCCCATAATGAGCAATACCGCTCTCAAATTGAATTTTATATGTTGAGACATAAAGTTAAGCCTGGCATTACTGGCTGGGCTCAAATTAATGGTTGGCGCGGTGAAACAGATACTCTTAATAAAATGGAAAAGCGTATTGAATTCGACCTGCACTATATTAAATATTGGTCTATTGGGTTTGATATTAAAATTATATTTTTAACGATTTTTAAAGGATTTACGGGCACTAATGCGTATTAATAAAACTCGATATTTAAAAATTAAAAAATTGTTATTGGCGAGTACCGTAGTAATGCCTTTTAATGTGTTAGCTGTAGAACCAATCAGCATTATTATCAATTCAGGCATTACTATTACACCCATGATTATTACAGGGCTTAAATACGACGATAACATTACTCATCAGAAGGTTGGGGTCGGGAGTTCAATATTTACCTTAGCGCCATCGGTGAACTTTTCTCTAAGTGATGGGCTTAATAGTTATCAATTTGATGCAAAAGTAAAGTCGGAGAGTTATTTTTCTAGCAGTCAAGATAACTACCTAAATGAGATGTTAGCCTTTAGTAGCCATATAGAACCAAATTATCTCAGCCGCTTTGATATTAAGGCGGCTGCTAATTGGTTAACAGAAGCTCGTGGTACAGGTATTACCCAAGGAGATGCTAATATTCCTTCAGTGCCCGTTCGTTATAACGAACAAGTTCTGGATGTTGCCTATGAATATGGTGCCTTATCTTCTAGTGCTCGTGTTGCCTTGAATACCCAATATCGTACTAAAGACTATCAAAACCTATTAACAGTAAATCATGGTGGCGATTATAATTCACTGTTAATAGGCACAACTTTTTATTATTCAACGAGTCCAAGCTCGAATACTTTTATTGAGTTAACCAGTAATGCTATTAATTATGACAACATAGCCGATAATTTAACTTCTCTTGATGCTAATGACTCTAAGGCATTACTGGGGATCACTTGGCATGCGTCGGCTTTTACTTCAAGCTCTATTAAATTAGGCTTTCAACATAAATCGTTTGAAAGCTCTACGCGTCAGGATTTTAGCGGTTTGAGTTGGGCTGCTAACCTACAATGGCAACCGATGAGTTATTCAACTTTTAGTTTTAAGACATCTCGTCAGGGAACCGATCCTAATGGTACTGGAGATGATGCTCGTGCTAGTCAATATAGCATAAAATGGAAACATAACTGGAACCAGCGCATTAATACTAACTTCGCATTAAGTCTAGCCGATGATAAATACTATAGCACTATCCGTAAAGACGATACGACATCGATTAACACCAGTATCGACTATGCATTATTACGCTGGGTCGATGTGTCGTTTTATATAGAGCTTACTAATAAAAATTCAACACGCAAAGACCTCGTTTTTGATAAAAAAGTAATGGGTATTAATATCAACTTCTCAATGTAACTTTCTAGGAAATAAAAATGTATAAGTTAATCATTAGCCTAATTCTTTTCTTTGTCAGCGCTTTGCCTGGTGCTCTTGCAAAAGATACTTACCTTTTAGGACCGGGCGATCAATTAGAAATAAAAGTATTTAATCAAGAAGCATTATCTATAAATGTATTACTGGGAATAAATGGTTCAATTAATTACCCCTTAATTGGCGAAATTAATGTTACAGGCTTGTCTACTGAACAGGTAGAACAGCTTATTATTAAAGGGTTAAAGGGAGATTATTTACTTGATCCTAATGTTTACGCGCAGATTATTAAATACCGTCCGTTTTTTATACATGGTGAAGTCAAAAAACCAGGTGGTTATCCTTATCAACCGGGTATGACGGTTAATCAAGCTGTCGCTCTTGCTGGAGGGCTAACTGAGCGGGCCGCTCGACAGAAAATATTTTTATCGAAAGAAGGTAAAAAAAATAAACAACTCAATGTAACACTAACAAGTCAAGTTAGTGCTGGTGATACAATAATGATAGAGCAAGGTTTTTTTTAAATGAATAGTCCACAAAAAATAAATGCTCATCCATCAGATATGGAAGAAATTATAGATTTACGCCAGTATTTCAAGGTAATAAATAGCTACAAGTGGCGTATTTTACTATTAACATTAGCCGTAACGGTGCTCACTGGTATTATTGCAATGAAGATAACGCCAGTTTATAGCGCTAATGCCACCTTATTGATTGAAGCCGACGAGACTAAAGCTATTTCTTTTGAAGATGTCGTTGGATTAGATTCAAACAAGAAAGAATATTATCTAACGCAGTTTGAAATACTAAAGTCTTACCAGGTAGCCAAACAGGTTATTGAGCGTTTACAGTTACAGAAGCATCCTGACTTTATGGCTAAAACCAGCTTGTTAAGTCAAATTAAAGAAGTTATCCCCTTTATTCCACAAAAAAATAAGCTGTTAGTTACTGATCTAGAGCTTACTGCAGATCAAAAACAACAAGCCTTAGCTAAGATTTTATTATCGCGTCTTCATATAAACCCTATTTTGAGGACTCAGCTAGTTAATATCACTTATGAAAGTAACGATCCTCAGCTGGCTGCTAATGTGACTAATGCGGTTGGTGATGTATACATTGAGCAAGACATTGCGGCTAAAATAGGGATTACAAAAAATGCGGTCAATTGGTTAAAAACACAATTATTTAATTGGCGGGATCGTGTTGACGAATCTGAAGCCAAGTTACAAGACTACCTTGAACGCGAAAGCTTAATTGATGTAAAAGGTGTTGAAGTATTGGTTGGGCAAGAGTTAGCACAAACATTAGATCAATTAGTGGTAGCCCGTAACGAAAAAAATCAATTAGAAAGTATTGTTAATGTCGTTAATGAAAATAGTGATAATACTATTGATACCTTTGAGTCTATTACCCAAATAGCTTCACACCAGGCAGTACAAAATATCAAAGAGCGTCTGATAGCTACTAAGCTTAAAGTGTCCGAGTTTGCTTTGACTTATGGTGTTAAGCACCCAAAGATGATTTCAGCACAATCAGAACTCATCTCTATAGAACTAAATTATAAAACTCAAATTCGTAAGTTAATCACGGGTATTGAAAAGAAACTCAAAACAAAAAGTAGTAATGTACTTGCGCTGGAAAAAGAAATAATTCGAATTCGTGCTAAATATCAGCAAGTTATTCGTAAAGAAAGTGACTACCGTAAACTAAAACGCGAGGTAGAAACAAACCGTAAAATTTACGATACCTTTTTATTACGTTCAAAAGAAACAGAAGTGACCCTTGGTTTTACTTCCTCTGTGGCGCGTTTTATCGATCGTGCTTATCGTCCAACTGCACCAACCAAACCTAATAAACTTTTACTTGTTATCTTTGCGTTTATCGGGACGTTATGTATAGGAGTGGTAATAGCCTTTATCGTTGAAGCGTTAAACGATACCATTAAATTACCCAGCGATATTAGGGATAAATTATCACTGTGGACGTTAGGCTCGTTACCTATGGTAAAGATAAAAAAAGCAGATACCTTAGCTGCACATCATTTTTTTGATGATAAAAAAATAAACTTTGCTGAGTCGGTTAGAACTTTACGTACTAGTTTTGTGCTGAGTCAGCTCGATAAAAAGACCAAGGTAGTTGAAGTAACATCGACTCAGCCCGAGGAAGGAAAAACATTCGTTGCAACTAATCTAGCCTTTTCGTTAGGTCAAATGGAAAAAACAATTTTGATTGATGCCGATTTGCGTCGACCTAGTATTGGTAAGATATTTAATATTCCTGCCAATCATCCTGGGTTAGCTAATTTTATTGGTGGTATTAACACCTTAGAAGACTGCACTTATCAAGATCCAAAGTCGGCTATTACTATTATGCCTTCTGGACAGCTATATTCAAACCCACTAGAATTATTATCTTCACCACGTTTCAAAATGGTTATTGATGAATTAAAATTACATTATGATCGTATTGTGATTGATACCCCACCAATTCGAGAAGTAAGTGACCCATTAATTATTGCTCAACAAGTGGATGCCGTTATTTATGTGGTTAAAAGTGATAGCACTCGTGTTATGAGCATACGAAATGGTATAGAACGCTTAGTACATGCCAAAGCTAAAATTGCTGGCTTAGTGTTAAATCAAGTAGACACTAAAACAATGAACAATGGCTACCATTACTCTAACTATGAAAGTATAGAAGAAAAAAAGTTTGATTGACATTCATAGCCATTTATTATTTGGTATTGATGATGGTGCAAAAAATATGGCAGAGGCACTTTCGCTTTTACGCTTAGCCGCTAATGACGGGATTGAGCGCCTAGTGTTGACACCACACTTGCATTTTGGTCGTTTTAATAATACTCAAGAAAGTATTTATGGCCAATTTCTAGTTTTAAGACAAGCCGCTAGTGATGAAGCTATTACTATTCAATTAGCAGTAGCTGCCGAGGTTAGATTTGATTCGGCTATATTGAGTTTACTTGTTTCTAAACAACTTCCAATGTATGGCAAGTTTGAAGGACAAAGATATTTTTTACTTGAATTACCTCATAGCCATATTCCTATGGGCTGTATTGAATTGATTACTTATTTAAAAAAACAAAATATCACGCCAGTTATTGCTCATCCCGAACGTAATAGAGATTTATTAGCCGCGCCAGAAAAAATTTATCAACTGGCACGTTTAGGTTGTTGGTTTCAGTTAACCGCAGGGGCTATCACTGGTCATTTTGGTGAGAACTGTCAAAATCTTTCTTTGTTATATTTAGAGCAAGGTTTTGCTCATGTAGTTGCTAGTGATGCGCATAATATTAAACGCCGTCCACCTAATTTATCTGAAGCACGAGTTAAGGTGGTCAGTCTCTTGGGTGAAGCTAAAGCGCAAGAATTGTTTTGGACTAATCCTTTTAATATTACAGAGACCATGTTTAAGAACATTGTATGACAGTAGTAAAAAAAACGTTTAATCTTACTTTTTATTTAATTATTTTTTCACTTTTATTACTGTGTATATATGGCATGTATAGTGCCTTTACTCGTGGTATTGCAAGTGCTTGGTACTATAAAGCTGATTTTGCATTAAACGATTGGTCAGAACAAGGTAAAATACAAAATGAGAATCAGTATTTTGACACCTTAGCGGCTATTACTAAAGCCCAATATCTAGACGATAGCCACCCACATTATGCGCATATATTGGGCCGAATAATTCATTGGGGTGTTAATAATGGCTTTGAAAAGAAAGAAAGGCTCATTGATGTTAAAGCCTGGTATTTATTGTCTACTGAGCTTAGACCCTTATGGCCAGATCCTTGGATTGATCTAGCACAACTTAATAATAATTTAGCCGGTTACACCCCAGACACTCAGTATTACTTAAATCGAGCATTAGAAGCAGGTCCTTATATTCCTTTGGTTACTTCAGGTGCTCTAAAAGTTTTATTACTTAATTGGGCTATTTTACCAGGTGAGGATAAAGCCAGGTTATTTGAACAATTTTCGATAGCAACTACACAACGCAATGGACTTCGACAAGCGTTAAGTTTTGCAAAAAGTATTGGCCAAGAAAAGTTACTGTGTATCCAAGTAAAGTTTAATCCTGTCTATAGAAGCCAAAAAAAATCTTCTTTATATAACAAATATTGTCGATAGATTATCAATATCTTAATCAGATATCACAATATACATTTCAGTTAATAGCTTAATGTAAGCTATTAACTAACTGCATTTAAGTTTATATCATTAGTTTGTCAGCATTCAATATTCTTGCTTTTGGTGGCACGTGAGTCTATGTTTTCATGCATCGCGCTCACTCAATACCATCGATGCCAATCACTTTTCAATGAAAGAGGTATTGAGTATCGGCTTGGATAGTATTTTTGTACTCTTTGTTCAGCCAGTAGGTACTTTTAACCGTTATTCTTGTCATTTTTGATAATGCTCATGCCAACGGAACCTATTTCAATGCGTAAACTTAGGTATCGTCAAGTAGCAAAAGGCTTATCTGTTTCACCTTCAATCGTGTCTCATTATGCCTGTAAATCAGCAGAGCTATGGATTACTTCTTGGCCGCTTGACGATAAGTGGGATGATCACTCTCTACAACAAGCGTTATTCAAAACAAAGCCTCGACTCAAGGGTTTTACAATTGCACACATGATGTTTGATGAAATACATAGCGATGATAGCCCAAACGATAGTTTTGCTGAATTTATTGCGGCATGGCCAAGCAATGACATGATAGGTTTATGGGATTACTTAAAGAAAAAAGGTCAACGCTTAGGGGGTAATACTGGCCCCTACGCTTTACGTGCTATCGGTAAAGATACCTTTTTACTTACCCGTGACATTGAAGCCTATTTCCGTGCCAATAAAATTATTGACGGCGGACTGCAAAGTAAAAAAAGCTTAGCCACTTTCAATCAATGGCAAAGTGAGTGCGGCTTATCACTGAGTCAACTCAGCCGCTTAGTTGCCTATGCAACCGGCGATAACAATGTTCAAGTAGAGTTTGATTAATGGATATATCTACAATAGCCGTAGGTTACGTTGATAAAACCGATGTTGATT